>JBKPMB010000132.1:0-4243 GCA_046731995.1 Thermoproteota archaeon
CACTTTCTATAAGAGATATCATACCTGAGACAATCTTTATAACTGACTTTGAATTCTCAGAGGAATTTGCCAATCAAGTTGAATCCAAGGTAGTAGCATTTCAAAAGTACCTCACAGAACAAAACAACCTACTTGCAGTTCGAGTAGTCGCAAACCAGACAGTAGTTCAGGCAGAGGCTCAAGCTAAAGCGAGAATAGCTAATGCCACGGGTGAGGCTCAAGCCATAAATCTCATTACAGAGCAATTAAGACAAAGCCCACAATATTTACAGTGGAAGGCTATCAACGAATGGAATGGTCAAATGCCATATACTATTGCTGGCAGCAGTAGTCTTCATTTACCCCAATTAGCCGCACAGCAACTACAGTTATTATCGAAACAAAATTCTCAACAAAACCAAACCCGACTCAAATAAGAAACGTAAAACAGGCAGACGTGATAAGATTTCTTACTGCAGAGGAAATTCATAGGTTAATTGAGTATCCTGACTGGAGGACAAAGGAGAGTGTATAAGCTATGACATCTTGCGGAGTGTTGCAAATAAGCAGTCAAAGTCTTGCTTAATAACTACAGATAGAACTTCATAATTTTTGATTGGTGCAATCCATGGCAGATAAATTTCTTAAGCCTTCGATTTTTGATTACAGAAAAACCTCTTTTATGGTCGTTTATTTTAAAAGATACATATGATCATATTTGAATATAATATATGGATTTTAATGAGAATTATAGTCAGAATTATGCCCTGCTCTTTTGTAAAATTATTGCATTGCATATCGTACTAAAAACTTCTATATAGCAAGCCTTTTTAGAGCGCCACCGACGTTATAGATCGTTGTCTTATCCAAAAGACGTTTTCTCTAGAATGTTTGGAGGAATTAGTAGTGAATCTGATAAGGGTTTGCTTTATCCTAAAGTCGAAGAGGAAGAGGATAATATCAGCCTCCAAGACATAGATGACGCATTACAGACCAACATCTTTAACATTATGCTGAGCAGGAGATCCCAAAGAAAATTTGAAAATAAGGAGGTTGAAGATTCAAAGGTTGAGATGATATTGGCTGCTGCTGATACAGCTCCGACAGCAGGTGGGTTTCAAGGGTTTGAGATATATAATGTCAAGAATCCAGAGATCAAATTAAGACTTGTGGATGCTGCTAATAAGCAGCCGTACGTTAATGCTCCTGTTGTACTCGTTTTTTGTATGAATCCTACAAGAGTAAAAATGAACTTCCCGCCCAATATTCTCAAAAAATTTTCCTTACAAGATGCTACCCTTGCAGCAGCATATGCTCAACTTGCCGCACATGCTCTCGGTTTAAGTTCAGTATGGATAGGAATGATAGACGAAGAAAAAGTTATGGCAATATTAGGATCAAAATACACACCTTCGTCAATTCTCTGTCTAGGATATCCACAGAAGATACTTCAACCCAAACCAAAAAGAAGTCTAATCGGCTTAATTCACGAGATCTGACCTATAATAGCATTTTATGATAAGGCCATTTTATAAAATGGTCCTTGCGTAGCTATATAAGAATCTCAGAGCAATAATTTTTGTTTAATGTGGTAGTTTGAAGCAGCACATTTCGTACTTATGATCACACACTATAATAGGTGCTGTCGATGTGGCTAAAAATCTCGTGAGCAAAATTCCAAGAACTTCTGCTCATCCTAATTGATTTACCGAGTCAATAGTTATAGGTCACCGCATAGCTTCCTGTTCTTCTAACAGCCATTCCCTTTTTGATGGTTTTATTCTATCTTCCCAACGTGCTATTTCCTTGCCGCACCTTCTACACAACAGAATTGTCAGATGTTCGGAAACTTTGAATGGTTGAATTATCCTAGAGTCTCCGTGTCGACAATTGCAATTATGGTTTGTTGGTGGTTCCGTCGTAAATCTATATATGATATACCTTAACTGTCAAATAAATCATATGAAAAATGCTTAAAACACTAATCAACAATGACTTTATGTATATCAATAAAAGGTATTGCTTTTAACCTGCAAACAACAGTTACTTAGTCGGAATATTGCCTTATATATAGGTCGGAACATGGTCCTCATGATAAGAGGATTCTCTGCGATGAGAATATTGATGTTAACTGCACATTTGCCATTTCCCCCCTTGAGTGGCGGCCGCAGACGAGAATTTGAGCTCATATCCAGATTGGGAACAAATTATGAGATACACCTATGCTCTATAACGAAGTCCTGGCAAACAGATAATAAATATGTAAATGAATTACGCAGTCGCTGCGCTAGCGTCGATCTGTTTAAAGCACTTGCCAGCGATGCGGGAGAATATTCACTTTATCCTAATCAGATCAGGAAACACACATCCGAAGAGGCCACCTTGCATATCTCAACGTTGCTGAGAAAGAAGCGTTTTGATGTTGTGCATGTCGAGGGGTATTATCTGATGCAGCATCTTCCAGCAGAACTTCATGTTCCCATTCTCTTGGTCGAACACAATATAGAATGTTTGCTGCAGTTACAACGATTCATGTTGGCGTCTAATCAAGACGAGAAATTCTACTACTGGAAAGAGTACATTTATACTCTCAAATGTGAGGCTGCATTCTGGAAGCGCGCAACAATATGTGTTACACTTACTAATGACGACAAAAGGTGTATGAGCCACCTGCAACATGGTCTTGACATTAGAACAATCCCCGATGGTACGGACCATCAGAAAGTTATCAGCTGCACATCACCGCTATGTGATGTGCCATATACCAATTTTGATAATAATAAATATCCTTCTATCCTTTTTGTAGCTAATTTTGCTTATGAACCGAATGTAGATGCCGCGTTATATTTTTCGGATGTAATCTTTCCCCTCATTATAAAGAAGGTACCTAAAGCACGGCTCTTTCTTGTTGGCAATGCTCCGTCAACAAAAATCAGATCATTAAGTGCGAATAAGCAAATTGAAGTCACTGGTTTCGTAAACTCTTTGATTCCTTACTACGAAGCGGCAAATGTTGTTATCTGTCCTCTGCGCATAGGGGGAGGAATTAAAGTGAAGATATTAGAAGCGTTAAATGCAGGTAAAGCAATAGTTAGTACTTCTATAGGTGCACAAGGACTTGATCTTAATACATGCCAAGCCTTGGCTATTGCAGACGAAGCATCGGATTTTGCCAAGAAAGTTGTTGAATTCCTTACAGATCCGATTGAACGTTACCAGCAAGAGCAAGAAGCGCTAACTTATTCAAAGATGCTTCCCTCATGGCAACAAGTGTCACAGCAATTTGCAAATTTCTACAATGAAATGTCATCCCACGTACAAAAGCAAACCAAGTAATAGATAAGCTAGGATTCCGGCTGTTCTATAAGTTAGAGCAAGAGATGAACGGAAAAGTGACTTGTCGATACATCATATTAAGATAAATTAAAAGAGGCATATCGCGTTATCTTTTGTTGCTCAGAAATTATCGCCAAAATTTTTCGTCTGTTGATCAATCTGCTCTTGAGGGTTTATTCTTTGGTCATGAGCATGCTCCCGCTTATGTGTCCTATGGTCTATCTTTTTCTCATGTTCTTCTCTTACGTGATGTAACCTATCCTTCTCGTGAATGAATTGTTTCCCACAGTCATGGCAAGTCATAATAGAATGATGATGCACATGTATTGCATGATATATTAATTCATCATATTCCTCGAACTTTTGACCGCATTGATCACAGATGTTCTTGTTTCTATGAAATAGATCCATGCTTCAGGAACTTGTATGTATCATATACTATTAAACTAATTAGTAATCTGAGAATAATGGACGGTAATAATCTGTGATACAAAGGAATCCGACTGCCCTATTCTTGTCAAGCAGGATTAATCAAACTCTTTTTTGATGATTTAAACTATTTATTGATACACATCACTTCAATAGGTTATAGCAGTTAATCATTGTTTGTGTTTTATAACATATAATTCCGTGTTAATGACCTTTGCAATCTCATTTTCGTTAATTTTTGTCAAGAAAATCTTACCATGATATCATTCCTCGCATCAAGCATGACTTTGAGGCTAGGCTATTGAGATATTTAATGCCAATAGGTGACTAGGTTGATGTACAACCTACTAGTGATGTTCTAGATTACTTCAATGGATCCCTCTTCATAGCCCTTGTTCAAAAGAAATTTCTTGACATAATCTCGATGGTCTCCCTGTAGTATAATCTGACCATCTTTACAAGTTCCTCCGGTTCCTATCTTCGTTTTCATTTCTTTTGT
>JBKPMB010000133.1:0-9999 GCA_046731995.1 Thermoproteota archaeon
ATCTTACTGAGATGCAGGACGATGGCAATAGTCATTATGATGGAACTGTAACACTTCTGTATTTCCAATTACTAATGACATGCACAGGTATTTTTGTGCAGTTATACTGAATTTTTACTTAGATCTGCTAAAACACAAAAAAATTTTGATAATGCCACTACTATTACTATTGAAACTAATACTAATACGATTAGATCTCTAATACTATAGAGAACTTGTCTTAAAACTTTCAACTAAACACCTAGAGCACAGACTGAACAAAGATTGCAATTAGAATAATTCGTAAGATATAACAAACAAGTGCAGCAGAGATAGAAATTGTTAAAAATAAAAATTAAATAAGAAATAAAAAATAATTATGATGAGATCTAATCGTAATAACGACTACAAACGAAGTTTATGAGAATACTTCGTTAAGAACATGGTGGATGCAGTGGATGGGGTAAAGGCGGCTGTGACGACATCTGAACCGACTAAGATAGCAGCCTCCTTAACGGCGGCATCGGCGCAGGCACCGGCAGCGGTGAGGCTGGCGGAAACGTCTCCGGTGTTCACTAAGGCCAAGGCGGGGGTGGCACAGCCGGCGGCCCCCACGTTGGCGGCGGCAGTTGTTGGTAGATTGCAAACAAGACAAGAGTACTACTGTTAACCCTCCAAAAAATTCCCATCTGGATCGCAGCACTCATGTGATAAGTAAAGATCATATAGAAATTATTGTATCTATTCGTCATTTGTCCCTCTATATGTCTATATATATCTATATATCTGGATATAATTACTAAATTTAAATACTGGTATAATAGTGACAAATATAAATTGGACCGATAGGAGAATTGGTCATAGATACAGCCTATTGTGTCAGTGTTAGCGTCACCTTTGATATTATTGTTACTTGCCTGTCTGAATAATTCTATAGGCATATGTAGTAGAGTAGGGATATCTGCCAAACACCCCCCATAATTCTTTGACTTTGCCATCTTCATTCTTCAAGAAAAAACTATCATATTTTCGTGCATCTTTAAAACTTTGTTTAATAAACTCAATTAAACAAGCATTGTTGGTAAACTGTAAATATTCAGGAAGCTCACCTACTTTCTTTATTACATCGCCTGGATCAAAAACTTGTCTTGGTTTTTCACTCATTTTTGTTACTCTTACCTCATCCCAATTTTGACTTTAAAAATAGTTAACCAATGGTGTGAATAATAAATCTCAAAGTTGTCAAATCTTTATTTCATATTAAATTGTCGGGACATCACATGTTTCAGCAATAATGAATTGCATAGGTTCATACATAAGCAGGTTTTTGTGTCAAGACTTCATCCTTAATAGGATATGTAGATATGGAAAACGAAATTCAACGAGCTGTAGCAATAATAATTAGTCATGATATCGATACGCTATAGAAACAGGTGATTCATTCATTCATTATGATTATACACCGGCCAATTTGTTGTTACGTTATTAAAATCAAATCCTGTATTGTACATTGAACCCACTCTAAAGCTTGTATTCTAATCATTGACATATCAGCATCTAGATGATTACCTGACTTTGCATAATGGTTCTGAGCTTGTTAATTAAGCTCTAACCCATATCTAAGACTCTCAGCAAAGCCAACAACTTCCTTGGTTTCAGGAGAATCAGCTTTGATATTACGAGCTCTAGCGATATTGAGATTATAAATTTTATTATGAGGTTGTCAAAATATTGCAACTATGATATAATAAAACACTAAAGCGGCAGGAGTAAGCAACGGTTATCGCTGTACAATTGTGTATTATTTTTTCAAAGTGACAGCATTCCAAACATTTTATATAAATGTTAGAGGTCAATTCGAGATGCTCTTATTTATTGATAAGCGGCAGAATCCCTTGAACAATATTCTGAGGAATATTTTGGTGTTGGAATTCGACACATCTTTCGTGTATGTGCAAGGATCATCGGTACCGCGCTTAAATCTTTCTTGAATATATACTAGATATGCAGAAGAGGTAATTGATAAGTAAACTCACGAAAGAAATACTTGTGCGCATAAAAGCACGTCCGGGAATAAGGTATAGAGAGCTTCTGCGACTGACTGGTCTTTCGAGTCGTAAATTGTCTTTTCATTTGAGAGAGCCTAAAAAATCAAAGCTAGTAAAGGCCAAAAAATTAAGGTATAACATGACAAGATATTATCCTATAGCAGTCAATTCTTCTGAATCTGATATTTTGGATTATATTCAAGATTCAACTCGCAAAAAAATCATCCTTTTATTGCTCGAACATAGTGATTGTAGGTTCAGAGAAATAGTACATTACATAGATAAAGCTCAATCTACCACATCATCTCATCTTTTACGTCTCGAACGTGCAGGAATTATCTCTGTTCTAAGAATAGATAGAAAGAATCAATTTTATCGATTAAAGAATAAATCAAGAATTATTAAAATAGTCTCAAAATACAAAATGGCAGCGCAATAGAGATCACCTTTCCTCGCTTCTAAAAAAGAAGTGGAGATTTTGTTATTGATATATATGTATGTTTAATTGCAAGAAGTTGCATTGATAATTCTATCTCCACTTCTATAGTTGTACCAATGTACTTAAATCATGTAACTTTCACATAGATACCATAGTATAATGCAAACTGGTAGGGCTTCAGCACATGATGTGGTAAGTAATAAACCCAAATTATTTGCTCTTATCTCAATACTTGTAATATCAGCTTTAGCATTACCAGTAATTCTTCCACATTTCACACATCCCACAATGATTTATCATATTAGCTTGCACATTGCAAGCCTTATTTTAGCAGTTTTTCTTTCCTGCGTATCTATACTCGCATACAATAGAAACAGGAACACTAGGATGTTACTTATGATGTTTGGTTTTTCTTTGCTAGCTGTTGTTGAGATTCTGTATCTTTTTCATTCAACAGCTAACATTCAGGATATTGTAGTACCAATAGTAGACACTGAGTTTTCACACATTGTTCTCTTGGCAATGCTGACTTTGTTTGGAATAGGAATTCTAAAGGTGAACAACTAGTCATGCGAACTACTCTTACTGATAGCATGACAGATAATAATAATAACAATCAATTACAAAATTATAGTATAGAAGCCAAGCTGCTAATGCATATCGAAGAATATCCTGGCTTACGGTACAGACAGCTGTTGAGGCTAACAAACATCATTAACGGTGTTCTATCATATCATTTAAAAAGACTAGAAGGATCAAAGCAAATAAGAGTTAATAGAAGCAAAAGCAAGGAAACAAGATTTTATCCTATCAATACTCCAGACGAGGAATTTGATATTATAGGATATATGAGAAATGAACCATCAAGGAAGATTATATCGTATTTATTGGAGCACCGCAGTTGTACTTTTAACGAAATTGTAGAATATACTGACAAAGCTCCCTCTACTATATCATGGCATCTTAAAAGACTCAAAGATGCAGGAATAGTTTCACTTCGCTACTACAAGCATCATCAGCTTTATGAATTAACAAATTGTGAAGTAGTTGCTGAAACGTTATATAAATACAAAGACAGAATAGCAGACAAGATACTAGATAACTATACACACGTTATAGAATCGCTTTAAACTTTGCAGTAATAGAATTATTACATTTATATCTGATGTTAAGTTGTATTTTATTCGTAATTGAAATAGGTTTCCGTAAGCCCCTGTCTTAATTTATTAGTGCTTTGAGTTTAGTATGTGAATCCCATATTCGTAAACTCAACGTTAGCCTTTTACCGGCTGTTGCTTATGATAAAAAGAATGACATATTGGCAAGAGATAAAAAGAAAAAAGAGCCACTTGTAGTAAGCAGTCAGTTACAATTCAAAGGCTGCTTTGATAGCTGGGTCTAGAGTATTTTCTACGTAGGCATTAACTTTATCGTATGTAGCCTTTGTGTCTATATCATTTTTAAATTGTGCCAAATCATTACCTACTTTAGTAATTGCAGCTAACGTTGACGTAAGTTGTTTTGCTTCATTGAACATTTCTTGAGCTTTGGCAGCAATTGCTTGAGCGCTCTGATAGGCAGCCATGTTTACTATCGTAGTATGTCCGGCTGTACTTTTCCCTTCTTCGATTCCATAAGCTTCCCTATATCGCTCAAGGGCTTCATCTATAATGTCACTAACAGCTTGGCCTTTGACTGTAGAGTTAGATAACTGATTCTTCTCAACACGTACTGTGATGGCCTCTTGTAAGAGACCATCAATTCTGTCGACCTTACCTTTAATGACATCTTGCGTGGCAGTAGGCTTCATACCTGCAGTTTGATTCAAATCAGCTATGGCTTTAGTCAAGTCATTTGTAACTAGTTTATTTCTTTCTGCAAGTTCTTTTGTAGTGTTAGCGTCAAGATGTTCAGCTACTGCACTTGCATGAGCCTGAGATAAGGTGGCGTTTGAAGCCATATTAGATTGTACTAGATTTAAATCGGCTTGTAATATTTTAACTAAAGCAAGAAAGGCTGCACTTTCGCCTCCTGAGAATGTATGGGCATATACTGCTTTGAGCGGAAAGAATACCACCGATGCAACAACCCCTGCAAATAATATTGCAAAAATGCTGCTTCGAGTAATATTGTGTACCATTAAATATGTAATATATCTATTTTAGATAAAACCATTATGGTACACGCATCGAAATACATTTTGTCTGTGTATCTATCCCTTATTCGATACATAGCTTTCACTTTACTTTTTAACTGGAGTAAGGAAGAATCAAGATCTCATTCTAAATACATATTCTTAGTACTTAGAAATGGATCCTTAAGATATTCTTCTATAAGTTGTCTCCAATAATCATAACCCATTTCAGTAGTATCCAATTTTTGAAACAGGCATATCATTTGCTCTAAAGCTTGTTTTTTATTTTTCTCTGAATGCTTTAGTGTTTCATTTATTTGGTATGCTAGTTGTGGAATTTCCTTTCATCAGACCCCACTTGACTCTTTGTTGTCGATAACAAGCTTATTGTTATGGAGAAATTGTTTTGTGTTTGTCATGTCAGTCATTTCTTTTCCTACAGGCTTAATCAATTATATGGTATATACTATTTTTTAATTCCCATCAGTTCATGTATGCTTCTAGAATAGACCCTGCAAGCAGACAAGTTGAGTAAGCATATATGCTTATTACTATTATTCTAGATATACATCTGTGGCAACAAGCGCAATATTACAATTTTTAGTATTTAATGATGTATTATGTGCTATGAATGAGCTTGAATTGCTCCACCATGATATCAGGTACAGTGTTCTTTTCCGTTATCTAGAGTACGTGGAAGTGCTTGTGCAGCTTGAGGAGATTGAAGCAGCAGAGAAAATGCAAACATGAAAAGCAATAAATCAGGATATTGTATAATCATATGATGTTTCCTTTTTCTCTAATATACTTAATCTCGTCTTTGATTTGATTTGATAGGGTTATCTCATTTTGTAGTTCTTCTATATTTAGATATGCAATTGCCCTTTTTTGTATGGTACTCCAAGTGTCTGTAATGCAGTAATGGGCTGATGGATCTTTGTTATAGTGGTATACATTCATGTACATTGAAAGGTAACCTTCTATATTCACATCTTCTGGAAAGACAGATATCTGTCCGTAACAGTCTTTTACAACCTGAACTTTTCCGGGGATACTCTGCTTGTTTTCAGAAAACTTCATTCTGTTCTTGCCATTTGAATATGCAGTTTTCATAGCCCATCCTAAAGTGTCACGTGTAATATCGTTGTAGAATCCTGCACCAATTCCATAGTTCATGTTCTGTAGCGGAATATTATGTGCCTCTAAAAAATCGTCATACCGCTTTGCTTTCTCAAAATTCATTTCGTCTCCAATAATGAAGACGGGGTTCCATTTATTGCATTTACGCCATATGGCTATTGTCTGTTCTAGTGTGTTTCCAGAATCAGGCCTAAACACTGGCTTTACTCCTTTGCTTGCAGCATAACTCACAATTTTTTCTGCATATTTGTCGATAAAGTTATCTGTGTCAAAAGTGTCAATTACTATCGAAACATATTTTTTACCACGTATTGCAGTTTGATCTATCGCTCGAAGGTAACATTGAAGTTCATTTTCAAACTGTTCTGCTACCTTGTGGGCTAGAGCAGGAATTGAACTAATATGGGCACTAGTGTATTTTTTGGTCCAGAAATCATCAGTTCCTGGTAAAAATAAATTCCAAGCTGTACCTGCCCAATACGCATCGTCCAGACTCCTATGGCCACGAAATCCAAAACTATGAAAGCGGTTTGCAGAAAGCTTTTTGACATCCAAGTATTTTCTCATCTGGAAGGATTGGGTAGCGCATGCAGAAGGAAACCATGCATGTATAAGCATTGCCTCCCACCAAGTAACGCATTCTCCAAAACCTTCTTCAGTATTTCTTATCTGGCAAAATGGTGTTCCTTTTGGAATCCAATTACCATCTGGAATTGCTTGTATATTAACAGGCATATAGCCATTAAAATCGTCAACTATCCTATAGAACAAATCAGATGGAAACCAAACATCCATCTCACTTGCATATCGCTCAGCTTCTCTAACATGATCATATTTAACTTGCATAGTATCAAAAACATATTCTATAGTCTTGTTAAGACCATAGAGCATCATAGGGCTGTTTCTGTTATAGATATGAGAAACTTCCCAGTCTGTGTTTATCTTAAAATCTTGGTGACACAGATTGTAGACATCAGTTAAGAGTACTGGATTTATCTTTTCTAGCATAACGTTCTTGGCACTTCTTTTACCATGTTTGTGTAAGGGTCTTATCAGACTCCTATCAAGTACACTCTCTGTATCCTTCATAGGAATATACTAATATATTATCTGCGTTTGATACCTTTAAACCTAACATGATGAAGCATTACGTCGATAAATTTATAGAATCTATACAAAGAAAAAAAGGGTTTGTATAATTGATTTTAGTTAACAATGTCAATGCTATTAATAATAGCAACAAGAGTAATGTTCTCATTATTAATACTATTGCTTGTCCTGAGCTTGAATGAAATTTACATAAAACACAGGTGAGTTCAAATACAGGTCAATTTTATCAAATACATTGGGCACAGTACTAATTTCCAGTTTTGCTACTAGTAGAAGAAAAAGGAGGTATACATCACTTGGATATTCCAAATGAGGAGGCCATCAACCTTCATAGATCTCTAAGAGGAAAGATCGAAATACATAATCGAGTTTCTATCGACGCTGGTTTTGGTGATCATGAAGAAAAAGGGACACTTGGATTAATTTACACTCCCGGAGTTGCATCCGTAGCTCAAGAGATAAGTAAAAACAAGGAATTAGTTTACGATTATACCTCAAAATGGAACAACGTAGCCATAGTTTGTGATGGAACAAGAGTTCTTGGTCTTGGAAATATCGGCCCAGAAGGAGCACTCCCTGTAATGGAAGGAAAGTCTGTATTGTTCAAGGTTCTGGGTAATATTAATGCAATCCCATTGTGTATTGCTATACAAGATAAGGAGGAAATAGTCAGATTTGTCAAGGCAATTGAGCCGTGTTTTGGAGCAATAAATATCGAAGATGTCGAATCGCCTAAGGTTTTTGATATAGTAAAAAGGCTCAGAGATGAGCTCTCAATACCTGTGTTTCATGATGATCAACATGGAACAGCCGTAATCACGTTGGCAGCATTGATAAATTCACTAAAAATAGTAAATAAAAAAATGGATAACATAAAAGTAATAATAGCAGGAGCAGGCTCTGCCGGCTATGGAATTTTCAAGATTTTAAATGAAGCAGGCTGCAAAGATATTATAGTAACAGATAGCAAGGGAGCAATATACAAAGGAAGAAAAGATCTTGTAACTGTTAGTTCCCAAAATTTAGACAAGCAAGAAATAGCAAGGAACAGCAATTCAAACAAATTGAAAGGAAGTTTGCAAGAAGTAATTAAAAAAGCAGATGTTTTTGTGGGAGTATCTGGCAAAGCTGGACTAGTAACTGAAGATATGGTGCAATCAATGAACCGTGATCCAATAATATTGCCTCTTAGCAACCCAGAGCCTGAAATCCATCCATCAGATGCTCTTAATGCAGGTGCAAGAATTATAGGCACTGGGCGTTCAGACTATCCAAATCAAGTAAATAATGCTGTGGTTTTCCCGTCGGTTCTTAGGGCATTGTTAGATACAAGAGCAAAAGAACTAGATGAAAAGATCCTCGTAACAGCATCATATGCTATTGCTTCGCTAGTTGAAAATACTCACTTAAAAGAGGATTATATTATTCCCAAGGTTAATGACCCAAGAATCCTTCCATTTGTGACAGAGACCCTAAAAAAAGCAATTGAAAGTACACTGAAAGACAACAATACCAAGACCTTACACAAATAGCTACGATTTATTATAATATAGTATAACAACTGTACTACTCGATAAAGTTCTATTTTTCCTGTAGCTGAAATAACATACCCTCTACCTTATTCAATGCTATGTCGACATGTTTAGTTGTAAGTTGAGACTCCATATCTAACTGATCAGATTTTAATAAGACTAAATTTATTTGATTTAACATCTCAATTCGTTTATCTGTATGTGACTCTCTTCTGCAAGCTTCAATAAGTTTCAATATAATATTATAATATGATGGTGACGACGATGTTGCAGCATGACGAGTTATCCTTTTTGCTGACATTTCAGATCTTATCGTGTATTATCGATATTTAGTTAACTAGAAATAGGTTATGATTTATCAAAGCTATGCATTATCATTTCAAGGCTTTTACGATTTCTCCAATGCTGTGCTGATAGAGTATCAAATGTTAGTATCTTGACTTTAGGTCGGATGAAATATAATTCTATGATAGCGTTATGCGTTTGACTGATAAGCATGCTCAAACAAATATGATTTAGCTGTGCAGATTGATAATATTGATGTTCTTTTAAAATTTACTTTGCATTGCCTAGGATATATCATATGCAGGAGTAAAGTCTAGGCTCCCTTATCTCATGAAGATCTAAGAGGCGAAATCCTCTAGGGAAACTATATCCTAAAAGGAAAGTGATACAATATAGAAACAGTTGCCCTTCTGTTTCCTACCTGTATATCTAATCCTCTTCTTGAGTTATCGCTAGTTAAGGATGTTATTCATTTACCAGATACAAGCATCAAATACATGCCATTTGAAGGATCAAGGTAATGTCAATTGATCAAATACTGGTAATTACAAGAAGTGCCCGGATAATCCCTAGATACTATAGCCTTCACCTCGAGTTTCACCTGCTTATGATGAACTATTATTTTCCTCTGAAGTACTCTTAGTTGCCAAAACCAAATTATTTCTCCTGTCAGATCTATTTATGGATGGTATATGAAAGCTATAATCTTTGATATGGATGGTGTCCTAGTAGATGCGATGCCATTTCACTATGAAGCAATGAAGACTGCAATTAAGGAACTAACTAATATTCATTTGGATAAAAGGACATTCTATCTGCTTGAAGGAATGCCTGTTGCAGAAATGGCATTAGAAATATTTAAACTCAAAGGATATCTTGCTGACACCAAAAGCATATCCAAAGAGAAATATATTCAGGCATCGGAGAAGGTAGCAAAAAGAAAAAAAGAGATATTCATAGAAATGAACATAATACCAAAACCATATGATGGTGTAAGGGATTTAATGATCAACGATTTAACAAAATGCTTAAAGGCGGTCGTAAGTGGTGCAGCAAAACAAGAGGTAGATACAATTATTGAACAAAATTTTGGAAAAGATAAATTTGATCTAATCATGAATGGTGATGAATTTGAAGGAAAGGGAAAACCTGATCCTGCACCATTTAAAGTAGCATTACAACGACTAAATGCAGACTATGGTACCTCTAATAATGAGGTAATAGTAGTAGAGAACGCACCGCTTGGGATAAAAGCAGCAAACAATGCAGCTATTCCATCTATTGTTACGCTGAATACATCGCCTCTTGCAATAACTGATTTCAAAGAATGGA
>JBKPMB010000134.1:0-5088 GCA_046731995.1 Thermoproteota archaeon
AATGTGGATAAGAGATCATGATTTGGTATTGGTTGCTCCATGGGACTTTCAATCTGATAAGGCTGACATTATATGGCGATATATTGCAGCTCATGCTGAAAGATTAGAGCAAGATGGATACTTAAATGGAATTTAAATAATAATAGTAATAATTGTATTCTCTAAAAAAATGAGAATTTCGGTTAAAATGCCTATTTGCAGATATATCTTCTCTGTCTAGCTCATATATTTTTGTTGATTTACATCAGGCGTTCTTGACAATATAGATTTCTAACTATAAAAGTTGATGTATCTATCTTCCCTTGTTTGGCTGTCATTTATCTTAGGATTGTCACATAACTGCTTATATAGCAACTCTACTGCAGCTATCTCTATTACTTCTCCCATCGAAGTCTGATAGGCTAATTCATGAATATCCAAATCCCTCAGCTTTGCGGTAAATGTGGACTCCATCATTCCATGCTTTTTCGCCCAATTTAGAAGAAGTGATATTATTCTATCTGAATGATAATTGATATGAATGTCCCTAGCCTCATCCAAATCTACTTCATATATTTTACTTATCTTGATATTGATTCTCTTCTCGTCATCCTTTGAAATGCTTCTATGCCATGTATCTAAGGCTATTCTTCCTCTTGGCTCTGAAAGGTTGGAATTATTGTTCTTACTATTATTTGACTCCTGCATTTGATTTTAAAATCAATATCTCTATTACTTTTTTTCTTATTAACTTATGCCTTACACATTCAGACTGAAAACGTTCTCATATCACGAAATTCCAATTGATTTTTACAAAAAAAGGAATAAAAAGCTCATCAACCAAAATCAAATGTGCAGTCACCGCCTAATAACGTGAAAGGCAAAAAACCGAAATTCATTTTTATCACAGGAGGGGTTATGTCAGGGTTGGGTAAAGGAGTAATAACCTCCTCTACTGCTAAGTTATTGCAATTACTAGGTTTGAAGGTTTCCTGTATTAAGATTGATCCTTATGTAAATTATGACGCAGGCACAATGAATCCTATTGCACATGGTGAGGTATTTGTCACTGATGACGGAGGTGAATGCGATATGGATATCGGTAATTATGAACGCTTTCTAGATAACGCCATGACAAAAGATCATAATATTACCACTGGCAGAATATACCTCGATGTAATTCAATCAGAGAGAGAGGGAAAGTATCTTGGGCAATGTGTTCAAATTATTCCCCATATTACAGATGCTATAAAAAAGCGATTGAGGAAGATTGCCGATGATGAGTCATTAGATGTCATGGTTGTAGAATGTGGTGGGACCGTGGGTGATATCGAAAGTTTACCATTCTTGGAAGCATTAAGGCAAATGGAACTTGAAGATGGTCATAGTAATACGCTATTTATTCATGTTACACTTGCTCCTGTTGTGGATGTAGTAGGAGAACAAAAGACAAAGCCAACACAGCATAGTGTCCAAGAGCTTAGACGAATTGGAATTCAACCGGATATTCTAGCCGTAAGATGCAAAACCCCTCTAACTTCTGATGCCCGACATAAAATTTCTTTATTTGCAAGTGTAGCGGAAAAATGTGTCATATCCTGCCATGACGCACAATCGATTTACAATGTTCCAGAAGTCTTAGCGAGTCAGGGTATGCTTAAGGCTATTTCTGAAAATTTATTATTGACAAAATGCTCTTTAAAATGGACAAATTGGAAATCAATTACAAAATCATTTTATAATCATACTGGTACAATACGAGTTGCAGTAGTAGGAAAATATGTGACACTTCCTGATAGTTATGTGAGTGTATATCATGCTCTTTTGCACGCGAGCGCTCAAATTGGGAAAAAAGTAGATATCAAATGGATTGATTCAGAGGATTTTGAAGATAACGGAAAAGGAGAAAGAAAAACAGGAAATAATAATGTTACATCTCTTAGAGAATTTGATGGAATACTAGTTCCTGGTGGGTTTGGAAAAAGGGGAAGTGCAGGAATAATGAATGTCGTCCATTTTGCTAGAGAAGAAAATATTCCATACTTAGGAATATGTTTTGGATTCCAGTTAGCAATCAGTGAATATGCTAGAAATGTTTGTAACCTAGAAGATGCCAGTTCTACTGAAATAGACCCAAATACAAAAAATCCTGTAGTTATATTCATGCCTGAACAGAGGTCTGTGCAGAATATGGGTGGAACTATGCGCCTTGGCAAGCATGAAATTACAATTATTCCAAACACAAGCGCCGCAAAAATCTATGGGAAACGATATTTAATATATAGAAGACATAGACATCGATATGAATTTAATCAGAAGTACCGCGATATTGTAGAAGAACATGGTATGGTATTATCTGGTTATTCCGATAATGGCAGGAGAATTGAAATGATAGAAATTCCAAACCACAGGTTCTACTTTGCTGTGCAATACCATCCTGAATTTAACAGTAGGCCAGGCAAACCAGAGCAGGCATTCAAGGCCTTTATGAATGCAGCATTGCATTATTCATCTTTACGTTTTAAATCCTAAGCTCATAAATTTTCTGTCGAGCATCACGCAGAGATGTTTTCTTCTTTACATATCCTAGATCCAGCAAATGACTGACAGAGAGTCTTACAGTCCTTTCTGGAAGCATGGTTCTGGCAGAAAGGTCCTTTTGGCTCAAAGCACCTTCGTACTCAAGTGTCTTCAAAATTAGTTTCGCACTGGGTGGTATACTTAATAGATCTTTGGCTAATTTTACTTTCTTTGCTATAAGTGATATGGGCGAAGAATCACCTATTAATCTGACAAGCCGGGCAGGAAATTCGTGTCTATAGCATTCAAGTACTTCCTTTATTCTCCATCTGCATCCACCATCTAGAACAACGTCGCAGTGATACCTGCTCATAATATTTGCAATTTCCAAGTTGATATCATTAGGAACCACTAATGGTCTACGGGTATTGTCAACTGAGTTTACAGATACCACGATAAATACCGGGGATTTCTGTAACACCATTGGGCCTCCTGCAGACATCGAGTAGGCAGTAGACCCTGTTGGAGTAGATATTATTACGCCATCACTGTTATCATGCCATACGTCTTTACCATTTATCCGAAGTACATGTTCCATTAACGTTGCACTCTTGCTTGGGAATACTGCAACATCGTTTAGAACGGGCTCAACCTCCTTTCCATCTACTCTAACCGCTAGGCGAAATACTTCATCCACTTCGTAATCATTTCTCTTCATTCTCAAAATTGCTGATTCTAAGTCTTTCATGTCTAATTGTGCAAGAAACCCAGTAGAATCAGATTCGTAAACGCCCAGAACAGGTGCAGAGTCGGTTACAACTCTGTGAAAATAGTCAAGAATGCCTCTATCCCCACCAGCAACTAGAACTAGATCAACTTCATTTGCCAATTTATAGCCTGTATCTTTCATAAATTGTGCATTGATATTCAATAAATCCAATGTCTTTTTCATTTGCAGCAGCAACGCTCCGTTTCGAGGATCTGATCCTGACAGGGCGATTTTCATCATTATCTAATGCAACGATTAATTATTTTAATTTAAAGTATGTAGTAAAAATAATTAATTACCTATATCCAATCATCATTTCTGAAAATAAACCGTACCATAGTGATAATACGCATTTTGCTCAATTTTTGATTTTGGAGCGATCTCACTCAAACCTGTTAACTTTGTTTCAAAGGTTGCACGCAATGCTGCAGTCGCAAAACAAAAAGCCCATAAAGGATCTCTCTCTTATATATGAACAACAAAATGGTGCTGACAGGATGTCGTCCGCACCTACATAATCCGAATTATCAATATCTACATTTATCCAATAGTGCGTGTCGTTATATAACAAGTAGATAAAACTGTGATCACTAAAAATAACAAGCTTTACCTCTTTAGATGAATGTAAAAATTTCATTGCTGCAAATCCCTCGAGACCTCCAGTTAATGCTGCAAGTTCTTGGTTATCTGCATTTATTGCTTTTATGCCAGACAGATCCAGTGTCAATTCATCAAGTAATGAAATTGCTCCTGAAGAGTCATTGATAGATCGGCTTAAGCATCACGAAGTCGCTTTTTCCACCATCTTTAACTATTGCTTTAAGTACGTTAACAGGAACCTCGTCTATCACCGGAGTTACTAGCCAACAATCAGCATCTATTTCTTCAATATCATCCTCAGTCAAAGGCATGCATTTTGAAAGCAAAAAACACGTCTTTACTGTCATCCTCATTTACTAGGACTTTAAATTTTGCTGTAGGATATTAAGTAATCTGGTCCTCTTTGAGAGCAATCCCATGATCGTGTAAAAATTCCTTATGACATACACAAAAATCGGTCCCTACTTTTGTTGCGAGTCTAGCCTCAAACCCAAATTGTCTGGCAGTCAGGCCACAATAGCATGCAGGACCACCAGGATTCCTGCTGATCCTTCCTTTTACATGATGTATGAAATCAATTACTATATTCTATGCTACTGCTATTTTCATAGCGTTATGATAAGATGCATGATAGAAGGTTATTTTGGTTTACCTGCCGATTCTGATGGTTGTGTACCTCTTAATCGATAATTGACTATCTAAAACATTCATGAGGGAGCTAATATCATTCAAAACCTAGAATATATAAAAAAGATAATATAGTGCACAATAGATCAAAAAGACCAATAATTACACATATGTGATGCCAGATATGAATTCAGAGCAATTCTCCAAAAATATTTTGAATCTTGATCCCGCGATCAGATTTGCAGGAATCGTTGAAAAATCTGGACATCTATATGCTGGGAATATGAAAGAAGGAATTAAGGAACATCTCAAAGGCAGAAGTCCTGAGCTGAGTCTAGCTCAATCTGCATATATTGTTGACTTGAGGAAAATTTTTGCTTCTCAACTCGGTAAACTGGGTTACGTTATTTATGCTTATGATAAAGTGAAGATGATTACTATGCCAGTCAAGGAGCATGTGCTTGTATTTTCCTCAGATCATACTGCGAACACAGATGAGCTACTGCATAAGATCACTCAGTACATTAGGTCAGTGGAAGAAGATTTGTCGTTATATCCTCCGTATAATGTAATAGATACAAAAAAGAGGGAAA
>JBKPMB010000135.1:0-2790 GCA_046731995.1 Thermoproteota archaeon
ATGGAAAAATAACTGAAATGGATATAGAATCTTACTTTGAAGCTATTGGAAGTATGATGTCATTGTCAAATAGCAACGCTGCTACCTTATAAGCAGGTACATCGGTATTGCTTGACGTATTTTTGCTATTGGCATAATTCATCGACATCCATCAAAGCATGGCTAATAGGTTTGCTAACAGCGTGATAGGATCGACAACAAAAATTTATTATTATGAACTCACTGATTTGCTTGATGTGAAATTGTGATCAAACTATTTGTATTGATGTTAAAACAAGATGATCCATTCAGATGCACTGCAGCTAAACTAGTAAAATTTAACCTGGTACACTGCGTGTCTTATATTCACAAAGACTGGTTTGTACTGAATCCTTTTGCCGCAGTTACCCTCTCAAGACAAGACGCAAAAATTTCAAATTCCGTGTGCGCAATTGATTGTTCGTGGTCCCGAGCTAATAATGAACTGAAATACAGAAAGGCTGCCTTTCATGGAATACAAAGGCGTTTACCGCTTTTATTGGCTGCAAATCCTACTAATTATTCTAGAGCCGGCATGCTATCAACTGCAGAAGCATTGGCAGGCTCGCTCTATATTTTAGGATTTAGAGAGACAGCAGAAGAATTGATGGACAAATTTAAATGGGGTCATACATTTTTAGAGTTAAACGCTAATATTTTAGAAGAATATTCCAATGCTGAAAGCTCAACCGGAATTGCTGATCTGGAAAAATCATATTTTCCTCAATTATATTAATATATGTATAATACTATATTTGTTTAATCGTGAGCCAGCGTGTGGGTAACTCGATAGAGAGGAAACTCCTCCCTCATAGCAGGCACTCGATTTAGCGATAATTAGCTGGAGACAGCTGGCTACGAATCAGAAAAGATATCCAGAAAGAAAGAGAAAACGATTCCTCTGCGATGATGGCGAATAGCCTGAGATTTCTTACACTGGAGTGAAACTGTCGACCCGAGTGGAGCAAGGCCAAACAGAGCTCAAGTCCTGCACTTGCTCAGGTTGGCTGCTTAGCGGAATCCCACTTAAAACAAAAGGAGGGTTACTACTGGCACATGATTAGCTATTCCCGTATGCAATGAATCATTGCTTACGTGAAGGCTTTTATTTTGAAAATAGATTATCCTGATATTGTCATCGGAATGATAATAACTGAGTCATTGTGACAAGTTTACCAATAATTATATTCCAGATCTGGGTAATATTGACTTGAAACGAATATTTGCCAGGAAATAAATGACAAGCTATGGTTATATAACATATGAAGACAATGGTTTTCCCAAGCACGCCCGAATCTGTCAAACTAGCCAAGGTATTTGGTTATGAGGAGTGGTTAATCGGCAGATTTATGAAATACGTTCCTGACGTAAATAGATTTTTAGAGACAATGGAGGGACGTCCTAAGCAGTACATCAGGACTAATACCATAAAAATAAGCAGCAGAGATCTTAAGAAAAAGCTTACCTCAAAAGGATTTCAACTTGGAGCCACAGTCATACAAGATGTTTTTGCCGTTGAAAAATCTTCGTTACCTATTGGTGCAACTGCGGAGTACTTGTTGGGTTATTACTATATACAAGATCTTAGTTCTTGTATTGCAGTAGAAGAGCTGGATGTGCATGAGAATCAGATAATTTTAGATATGGCTTCTGCGCCTGGTGGAAAAACTACATTCATTGCACAGAAGATGAGAAACACGGGCTGCATTGTTGCATTAGACATAAATTCTGCAAGAATAAATTCGTTGATATCAAATATAGCCAGATGTGGAGTAATGAATTGCTCTATATACAGAATGGATAGCAGGCAGATATCTGAGCTCAATTTAAGATTTGATCGTGTATTACTTGATGCACCATGCAGCTGCGAAGGTGTAATAATAAAAGATAAAACCAGAAAAACAAGCCATACAGCGCAGGATATAGAATACTGTTTTTCGAATCAGATGCAATTAATAGAGGCTGCTGTAAAGGTTGTGAGACCTGGTGGATTGCTAGTTTATTCAACCTGTTCTTTTGCTCCTGAGGAAAATGAAAATATCATAAATTCATTGTTATATAGATTTGATATTAAAATTGAACCCATCGAACATGGGACAGAAGGTCTCATAAGTTTCGGACATTTTCGATTCCACGATGACTTAAAAAATACAAAGAGGCTATACCCGCATATTCACGATACGCTTGGATTTTATATAGCAAAAGTAAGGATCAATAACTAGATACATCCATGTACAGAAAGCCTAATAGAAAAGAGTTAACTGTTTTGAAGAGGGCATTTGATAAATGGGGCATATTTGACTTCGCAAAAGACAAAGCACTTGTTTTAAATGACCTCAGATGTAATACAGTAAAAGAAGTTTTCCTTTTATCTTTCTCAATAGAAGGTATTATCCATGACAGAAAATTATATTATGCAGGACTAAAGATTGGTGAATTAAAAAAAAATTCACGCCCGGGATGCAGGGAGCGGACCTTATAGCTCGAATCAGCAAAAACTTTCCTTATGTAATTGTAAATGAAACTGCTGAAAATCTAATTTTATATGGCAGAGACGTTCTTGGTCAGTCAATCGTCAAAACCAGCGGTATGCTTAGAGAAAACGAAATCGTAATTCTTTTGAATACAAAAAACGAAGCCCTAGGGATAGGAAGAACAAAGGCAGCTGGCGAATCATTATTACGGCATGGCAAGAGCACTATTATCACCCTGGTAGATGCAGGTTGCTACCTGCGATCTGAGGGCGACCCCAGAACGTATCAACTCAATAGA
>JBKPMB010000136.1:0-5033 GCA_046731995.1 Thermoproteota archaeon
GCTATTCTATTAGGATCTTGTGATATTTTTAAATCTTTCATTACTTCCGGGCTCATGGATCTTAAACCCGCTTCGTTCTGTCCTACTTTTTGTCCCATCCCAAATACCCAAGCTAGAGGAGCTATTCCAGCGACCAGCGTATCGCCGTGCACTATCGGAAGTAACTTGGAATCCACGCCAAATTTACTCCTAAAATACCTCCCAAATGAGCCAAATTTGATAATTAGCTCGCTTGCTTTTTCCATTAGATCACCTCGAATTTGTAGATTACAGGATACGAAATTTTGCAATTCAAATTCTTTGATGCCAAACCCTAATAGCTCATCGAAATGCTGGCCCGTATCAATTACGAATACAGGTAATTTTTTCTTAGCAGCCTCAAAAACAATCGGTGCCTGTTTATAGAAATCCGGCTTAGTACCAATTACTATAGCCAGAATTGGACTATTTTGTTTTTTTGCTAAATGAAGTACCTTTGAAAGCAAATCTGAATAGATTTTAACGGGCAGCAGACTTCGTGAGACATCCAAATTGACTTCCTGATCTTTCTTTTTCAAAGTCTTCCATCTTTCAAGTTTCGGCGATATATTCTGGATCTGTATAGCGAATAGATTGCGAAGGAGGCTACTGCTGCTCCACCGGCGATGAAAACGAACGGAATCCCCGTAAGGCCTCCGAATATATAATTCTGATTAATTTTAGGCGTTATCGCCATGACAATGATCATGCCTAGTATTAATATAATGCCTGAAGTGATCAGTACTATCGTAGCGTTCTTCACTGCATGTGCCTTTTGTAGCCCAAAAACAGTGCCTCCTAGTATTAGACTTGGGACTCCAGAAATGGAAATAATCTGAATTAATACGCCCTGCGGATCTACATACACTCCTGGACCTTTTGAGTCAGGCCCCACGAGAAATAAATAAAAAGAAATCATTAATGCAGCGAACATGATGCTCAAGCCTAGAGATCCAAGGGATACCCATGTCTCGAGCGTCACCATACTTTTATAGCAACCTTATTTCCTGACATACTTGCTAAATAAACCATGTTGTCTAAGTAATACCAACTAGCCCGGCTAACTCTTTTCGACATGCTGAACCCAATATTTCGGCCGATTTTTCGGGACTGATATTGTTAAGGTAAACCCCAAATCCACGTTCCAAGCCACTCCAGGTCTTTAACTGTGGATAAATTTCTATGTGCCAGTGTATTTGCCGGCTGTTTTTCTTTTCCGGTGACAAATGAAATACAAGGTTAAATGGCGTTTCGTCTAGTGCTTTGGACATGCCTCCTAATGTTGCTCTTAGCATAAGAGCCAGATCAGCGATTTCCTTTTGTGTAATCCTTGAGAATGTCGTGGTATGACGTTTTGGATATATCCAAAATTCATATGGATACGTAGGTGCCCAAGGGGAAAAAGCAAGGAAGCTGTCTGTACCTAATATTTGTCTTGGCCCACTGGATTCCATAGATATTATAGTACATGCAGGACAATTACCATTTTCGTTTATGGATCTATGTGATGCGTTAGCCTCCAATTCTATAACCGGAGGAATGGCCGAGAAAGTTACAATATTTAAATGGGAGTGATCAATTGTTGTGCCTGCACTTTGACCACTGTCAACATAAATGGAGACATATGTAACGCTTTTCTGCGTATATAACCACCTCACCCTGTCTTGGATAACTAACAGTATATTGCCCCATTGTTCAACCGAAATTTGCGATAACTTTTGGTCGTGCTCTGGACAAGCTACGACGATTTGATGATAACCGTAAGCTGGTTCGCTATACATAGGCTTGTCGGTATAAATAGATGCAAGGTTTGTAGTTACTGCAGGAGTACTGCTTTGAAACACTCTTACACACCAATCTTCTACCAAATTTTCTTCACTATCCGACAAACGTTGTAGCATGCTGTCTTTTGCTACAAGCGCAAGGATTGCAGGTTCTGTCATTGATTCATTCCCTGGGCAATAGGGACATCTATCATCAAATACTTTTTTGTATTGATGATCTCCTTCAGATATTTTTGGTACTATAACAAACTTATCAAGAATATAGTCCTTTCGTAGGTCAGCCAAACTACTCTCCCTCAGTCCCAAAACATCGTACAAGTCTCCTTAAATAAAGATTCTGTATTGTATAGCGAGACCGAATTATTATGCAGACTTAACTTTTTTATAAAAATTCCCAGTCCACATTAAGCTACATACAATCACTTCAAATCAATGAAAATCGTTAAATCTTGTTAGAGCATACTTAATATTTGCTCATGCGTTATAGATCGATAGACAATACAACAATCGATCGTCTTCGTGAATTCGTTGATATGCTCAACTATGAAGCAGACAATGGATCAGTAGTTGTAGTCGAAGGCAAAAGAGATGTCGAGGCCCTTATGCGTATTGGCTTTAACGGAAATGCTACCACGTTTAACCGTTTTAAAGGGATAGCAGGGTTTGTAGACAATCACCATCTAATTAGAAAGAAAATAATTTTGTTGTTGGATATGGACAGAACAGGAAAATATCTCACTAGTAGACTTTTAACACAGCTGCAGCATAAGGGAAACAATGTCAGTCTTTTTTACAAAAAAACATTGGCCAGAATTACTAATGGAAAGATCAGACATGTTGAGGAGTTAGTTACATATGCGCCATACATATGCGGATTTGGAGGTACAATGGGGAGAAGGGATCTGTATTTTTATGTATGACGGCATACAACTAAATTGCCTTTCACTAGATGGTTTATGCATAAGTATAGATATTAATTACATATGTCAAAGCACTTATATTCAAGCCACCCCACCTTACTTTTACTTAATAGTAATACGAGGTTATGAAATTGCCTAGCACAGGTATTGTAAAATATCATGTTAAATTAAAATTCGAAGTTGACGGCTTAGTAGAGAAGGCGGATATAATAGGTGCAATTTTTGGGCAGACAGAAGGACTGCTCGGACCAGAGATGAATCTTAATGAACTGCAAAAAGTATCGAAAGTCGGCAGGATAGAAGTTAATGTAGATAGCAAATCCAACACAGCAAAAGGTGATGCTTTGATTCCTATGAGCACTGATATATCGACTGCTGCGCTGATCGCTGCTGCCATAGAAAGCATCGATAAGGTTGGCCCGTTTCAGGCGCGGTTTGGGCTGGTTGGTATAGACGATATCAGAGCAATAAAGAAGAAATTAATAGTTGATCGCGCGAAGAAGATTGTACAAGAATGGGCCACTAAGACAATTAGCGAAGGAGAAGAAATGCTTAAGGACGTCTACGACGCTAGCAAACCTGGTAAACTTACTGCATTTGGCAAGGCTCAGCTAGCCTGCGGTACGGGCGTATTTGACTCCGACTGGATAATCCTTGTGGAAGGTCGCGCAGACGTAATTAATTTGCTTCGTGCCGGCTTTGATAATGCTATAGCAATTGAAGGAGCAAAGATTGATGAAACTGTGACCAAACTTACTGAAGGCAAGCGAGTAATCGCATTTCTTGATGGTGACCGGGCCGGTGATTTGATATTAAAGGAATTACAGGGTTTGGTGAAAATCGACAAAATATTGAGGGCGCCTGCAGGGAGAGAAGTTGAAGAATGTACTCCTCTTGAAATTGCAGAAATCCTAAAGGAAACAACACAGTACGTTGCTCCTAGTGTGCAACAGAGCCAATCATTCCAGCAAACGCAACAGTACTCAGAAAGTAAGCAAACAAACAAGCGAGACAAGCAAGAACAGATAACAGAAATACAACAACATCAAGGGCAGGTTGTATCCAACACTAGTGGTAGTAGCAGCATTCAGCAGGAAGATAACGCAGACATTCTTTCAGCTGTACGAGAAGTATATCCTCAAATAAATGAGACACTTGAAGCAGTCTTATTAGATAGCTCGATGCGAACATTGCTTAAGATCCCAGTCTCCGATGTGGTAAAAAAACTCAACATAACAGAAGGCGCTACTTTACTTGTACTTGATGGCATCGTTACACAACGACTTGTTGAAGCAGCAGACAAAGCAGGAATTCAATATATAGTAGGTCATAGAACAGCAGAATTAAAAAAACCTACTGATGTAAGGGTTAGAACCTTTGGCGATATGGGTATAATTAACTAGTTCAAAATGCCAGAAATCAAGTTGCAACATATACTCACAATGACTAAGCTGTTGCAACGTGGTGCAAAATTTAATTTTATACAGTTAACTACAACCGATTTAGGAAAATTTATAAACAGATCTCAGCAAGCAGCATCAAGACACCTGCTAGACTTGGAAAACGCAGGGTATATTGAACGCTTGAGGAAAGGCCACAGATTTGCGGTGAAAATAACTGACAAAGGATACTCTGAAATCGAGCTTCTTTTTTCCACATTAAAATATGCAATAGAATCTGCCCCCTTTACAATTGACTTTAAAGGAATAATAGTTTCAGGTATGGGCGAGGGGGCATACTACATGTCGCTTGATGGATATAAGAAACAATTCAGGGAAAAATTAGGCTATGAGCCTTATCCGGGAACTTTGAACGTAAAACTCGTAGATCAAATTTCTAAGAATTCCAGACATGAAATAAGCAAGTATCCTTCAGTTTTCATTAATGGTTTTAGTGACAACTCGAGAACATATGGATGGGCGAAATGTTATAAAGCAGAAATCAATGAGGGCATAGTTAATGATGCTGCCGTTCTTGTTCTAGAAAGAACACATTATGATGATAGCATGCTGGAAGTAATCGCTCCCATGCCCATTAAGGAGACAATGGGCGTCAAGAATGGTGACGAAATTAGCATACGAGTACGTATATCGACAGACAATAACTACTCGAAAATTAAAAATTAGGTCAAATTCGGTATAATGAATCACCAAGTTCATTTTTTATGTCCGAACTTTTTGTTCTTGGCATCGGCGTGTTAAGTCTTATTACCCTGACGTTTAAATTTCTTATCTGACAGTTGTAGGCTACATCCTTTTCACTATGAGCTTGATCATAACCTAATGCTATTATATCTGGCCTTACGTATTCT
>JBKPMB010000137.1:0-5600 GCA_046731995.1 Thermoproteota archaeon
AAAGTTGACAGATCATCATGATAATGACGATGATGCGTCATT
The DNA here is from genome assembly GCA_046731995.1 of Thermoproteota archaeon. Lineage (GTDB taxonomy): Archaea > Thermoproteota > Nitrososphaeria > Nitrososphaerales > Nitrososphaeraceae > JAFAQB01. The sequence continues at coordinate 43 of JBKPMB010000137.1, forward strand.
CTTTGATAAGTTTGAAGTATTACATAAGTCAGTATATTCCACCGACGGGAAAAAATTAGGATTTGTAAAAAAAGTTTTTCCGGACAATATAATTATACAAAGTGAATTTACCTGGTTGAGAAAATATATTGTTTCTAAATCTTCCATCGCATACGTAAGTAAAAAAGATATTAAATTGAAAATAACTGCCTATGAGATACGGCATCATAATAGATATTCTTATCCAAAGATGAAAAATATTCTTATGCCTTTAAAGATCATCACAAAAACATCCAGTACTACTACTCTAGTCACAAAAATCAAAAGACTTTTTCTAGAAATACATGAAAGTATACAATATAGTAGATGGCAAAGAAATCAGCTAGCGGCAGTTGTTGCTTTTATTTCTGGAATTCTCTTTTTGATTTCTGGCTATAAGGTTGATGTAACATTTTATTATTCAATTCAAAAGGAGATATTGTTTAATCTCCCAAGTAATCTTTGGCCGCTAGTTACAGTTTCAATAGGGATTCTTGTAATTATCAGCCAGTTGGGAGGAATTACGGTACTTGTAGGTGCAGGTTTGTTTGCAGCAAACAGAGTTAACCTTGGAAAGCTTTGGATAGGAATTGGTACAGGTCAAGGGTTATTCACTATAGCTTTGCGAATCATATATGATACATGGTCTGGAAGAATGGATCTTGCAAATAACTATGTGTTGTGGTTAATGTCATCTGCTGCAGGCTTAGCGATTGTATTTTCAGTTATTGCAAGGAGTATGTCAAAAGGGGAAGGTGAAAGTACATTTACTAGAATAATTAAATTTATTTTTAAAAATAGGAGTACAAACAGGTAATGATTTTATTATGAATGTGAGGCGGAATGAAAGAACAGTGACATCCGTTTATACAAGGATAGTAGGAGTAGACAGTACTATGTGTACGATTTATTTATCCACTCACCTAGCGAAAGAGATAAGTGTTATTTTTGTATTCTAAAGGAGCTGATGTAATAGACTCTTACTAGTATACCATTATAGTTGACGCGGATATAGTTGAGTTTATACTTTTTTGACCCTTTATACTTGCCATAGGTATCCTTTTATCTTAACCACCAACCGTATTACTTGACATAGCAAGCCTTGTAATCGCGAATTAATGTTTGTTTTATGTTATCCGTAAGATCTTCAAGCTGTTGAAGCATATATTATGATATTATCTGATTGTTGTGAGCTAGCATCATCTCTTTCGTTTTAGCCTTCATAGCATTTATCTTATGTTGCAATGATAGTTTGGGGCCAAATGTTGTAATACCATACACCGCAGCTAATATTGCTGTTACCATAAACAGTCCCATCATGGAGATTCCACCACACATGATAGTCATATGATATATTTCTTTTCATATAAACATTAAGAATACTGTTTACATCTACTTTAAACTTAATTGTGCAACCGTTTCTATCCAACTAGCTTTTCTCTTTCGAAGTATTTCTTTGCATTTTATACTACTAGACGTTAGCCTTAGTTGCATACCACAACATGGACAAAATAGTCCATCATGATACAGTTAAAGCTCACACCTTCTATAATATTTCTTACCATCAAAGTAATTACTTCCAGCACCAAATAATATTCTTAGAGCGATTCTTTCGCATATATTGTTGCAAACCAGTGGGGAACAATTAGAACAAAAAATATGAGGTGAATAAAAGAATTGGAACCCAATCACGGGAGGGAGTATTATTTACACAACGGTGTCAAATTCCATTCATCTTATATTCCTCTTATACTTTCCAATAGTCATTGTAGCAGTCTTAGCAGTTAGTTGTGGACAAGCATGTAAGAGTTAGTAATATTTTGTATGGCTTAGTATTATCTAACCGTGATAATGGTGAGCGGGATGAGAGCACATCATTATTGCAGAAACAGCCAATGCTATGCTTATTAGGTACGGTACATAATGTCATTATGATTATATTATGGCAATGAAGCGAATTGAAGCATTTATTGCATCTGAGAAAACCCCTTACGTGTTATCTGCTTTAGAAACACTAGGCTTACAGGCGACTTTTTATGAGTCTAAAGGAATGGGTAAGGGGGAAAAATATACAGTAAGTTATGGCAAAGGATCAGGTACCCAAAGGATGGCGTATTCTTCAAGAACTATAGTAATATCAATTGTAGATGATGATAGTAAGGTAAAAGAAGCAGTTTCTGCAATAAAGCAAGCAGCAAGCACAGGAACAAGTAGCGGAGGAATAGTAATAGTTTCATCCGTCGATGAGTTAACTGTGATTTGAACATAATAATTGCTAGCCACCGGCGCCATCATATAATACACACTACTTAAAGCCTTCACAGCCTATACTACCTATACTATGAAGAGAGTTAAGGTCATGCAGACCCAAGGCGAGCCAGTCTACTAGCATTTTTATATTTACTCTGCAGACAGAAAACTCAGTTCAGCATGCAAGACAATAAGGTAGAGAGCCGCCATACTGTTCGTGACAATACAATTCCGTGGATGGAGAAACTCCAGAAATCCATCGTACATGCATATATGTGTGTGCGTATCCTATATCGCATTTTACTTCAAGCGTTTCGAAGCTGCGGCTGCAATAGCTGTAATTGTTTTGCTCCTTCTGGTGATTGCGATTTTATAACACTATTTACTGTTGCATTTTCCCCTGTTTTTTCTTTTTCTTTTCATTCTGATTTAGTAGCCTGAAGTTTCTCTGACGTACAATATCACAATTCTAGACTCAACAGGAAAGCCACTTTACAGCCATAAATATGATGACAGCGATGGCATACTTGACTTGGAACTGGTACCAATTCATAAGAGTATCCAAGCTGCTACAAGTACAAGTACTACTTCTTCACAAAAGCAATTTACTACATGGGATCCTGATTTCATAGGTCAAGAAGAATCTAACACAGACGGAATATTTCATATTAGTGGACCAGTACTAGTACAAAATTCGCCATATTCCATAGCAGTGTCCATAATTTCAAGCAGTAATAGACACCTTCCACACCCGATATCAGAGATATTTGCACTGCCATGAACCACAAGTAATCAATAACAATAACAACAGCAGCGGTAATGAAGAGAGGAAAAATTTGTCATTTATTTCCCAATTTAATTATATAAGCGTATACATGACAAGGACGAGTCACAAAATACTTGTCATTTGCAAAGATAAAGAATATCTTTTATATGAAAATCCAGAATTGGCCACAAGCAAAGGGATTAAAAAGTAAGGAAGCAAAGAATGAATAAGGCATAATGTTACATTATAAGATCAACTTTTATTTATTTTGAAAAAAATGACATCTTGAGTAATAGCGGTATTAAAAAAAAGGACTGCTGCTACTATCGTAGCATACCTATTTCGTTGTTTTAGCTGTGCTCTTTATAGTATTTGTTATTCTTCGCCTTGTTGTCTACAGGCGTTACTTCCGCTTAGTACGGTAATACAATTCGAAGCAGATTGTTCGCCTTCGCTAAAGAATCCACTTATTTTTTGTTTCTGCTTGTTTACTTGTTTTGTAATTGTTTTGCTGCTATCTGCAAATGCTGGAGATGCTAGTGTTCCTATTACTAGAGCAGCTGCTGCTAAGATAGCAACCAATGCTAGAGTTGTGTGGTTCATATATACATTACTTTATGACATAGCTATATTTGTATTGAGGTAATTATTGCTATAATTTGATGCTGAAATTTGTAGCGGGAGAATTCTATGATGCAATCCTCAATAAATTTTTTGACAAAGAAAGTGATGGTGATGGGCAGGAATCAAATATGAACCATACACAATCTAATCATTGAGCTTGTTCCTCATAACAGACTTGTGACTCATCTATCCACACCATCAATATCACCGCTAAGCAAGATCGTGAAAAGATTATAACGAGTTTTTGTGTTGATAGACTATATGTCAATACCACGCTGTTGATGTAATTTCCAAACTTGAACTTGAAATGGGAAGATACAAGATATCTCTTTATATGTAAGGAATAATGCTACATTCACAATTCACGAGCTATATCCCTAGCCCTCATCTCAATAACCTTACCTGTACCATTCTAATTGGTCAGCTTTATTTTTGTGTTATGTTAGAGTTCAGAATCATTCTAATTTGAGTGGTTAAAGCCCCTGCAATGTGAGTATGGCATCTTGGCATATAATTCTCTCACTAACTGAATCATATACTTTTTCAATACCTTTAACGATACAATTTTGCTCAATATAGTCCTCATTACCTCAGACAATATCAGATTTTATCTCTTTCGGTTACAACGCGGAACAATTGGCTTAGGTGAGTAAATAACTCTGATATTTTTTTCGTAATTATTTTATATCATATTCTTCTATAAAATACTGCACGTTTCGGATGGATGATTACAGCAAGAACAATATTATTAAACAATTAATAAACAAAACTCCCAACATAATAATCCATGAACATGTTTTGTACCAATTAGCCTGCAAGAACAAGAAAAGCCAAAATCAGTTATTTGTTTAACATGTGGATCTTTTTACTCTGAAAAGTCTGGCAAGTTAATAGCATCAGCAACAAGAAGTAATAAAACAGCTACCTCGGCAAATAGTCTCTGTAATTAGTAAAGACAAGTAGATGATTTTAGCTAACATTATTTTGATCGATCCTAGCAATCACTTCTATTTTTATCAGATTATCAAATAATACCATCAAAGCAATGCTTCAATATCATTCCAATATCTTTAGTAACACGGCTTGCATATAGAGGCCCATCTAGATTAAAAGCAATCAAATATCAGATTAATTCATCGCTAATAATGCTGCAAGTCCCAACCTATCAAAACTAGCTAGAATTTTGTGGTAATACTTATTCACTATAGCCAAAATACTTGGCTCCGGGGAGATTTAGTGACTGACTGGAATCATTTCTTCTTGATGCTGTTAAGATATTGTCTCATAGATTCTATAATAAGAGCAGTTACTGTAGTTTTCATATCTATGGCCAAATGTTTAAAATCATCCAGCAGATCGGTAGGAATTTTTATTGTGGTTTTAGTTTCATCTCCGACCGATTCATCATTTCCCATATACAATATTTATGCAGACAGTTATATTTATGTATAGTTATATGCTTAAACATACAACTACTATACCATATAGAAGTATATCCTTATATATTCTGACTCATATTAATTTGAATATGGGCACTCAAACCTTCTCTGTAAAGATAGCAACTATCGTTGCAATACTAGTTATGGCCCTTGCAATGTTGGCTGGTATAATGACAAAACAGCTAGCTGCATTTGGACATCCAAAGCATCGCAACGGAAACGAGGTCATCTTGTTGCAACACAAAACGAAGTGGAACTACAGGAGATGAACTAATTAATGGACAGTAGTAGCAAAATTAAATTCAATAAAATTTTGATTGTAGGACTTGGTCAATTAGGCCTACCAGTAGCAAAATATGTAAAGGAGAAAGGATTTGATGATGTCTATGGATACGATATTAGTCCTAAAGCAATAGATCGTGCAGAAAAAACTGCAGGAATAAAGAAAGCTACTGATTTTA
>JBKPMB010000138.1:0-2443 GCA_046731995.1 Thermoproteota archaeon
ATTGCATTTTTCACACTTCCAATGCTTAACATTTTCTTTCTCTTTTTCTTGTTTCTGATTTTGTTTTTCACATGACTCGGATAAAAAGGATCTTATTGTGTTATTGTAGCAAAATCCTGTTTTATTATTATAGTTAAAAAACATATAGTGGACTTTATACCTCTTTGAGCCTTTGTATTTACCTGGGACTATTCCTCTGATCTTAACCACCAACTGTATTATTCATCATAGCAAGCCTTATAATCGCGGATGAATCTTTGCTTTATATCATCTGTGAGATCTTCAAGTTGTTGACTACTTGGAAATTCACTTTTATTGTTATCTTTGTTATTATTGCTGCTATTCGTACTCTCTTTCTTAATTCCAAGGGAATCTAGTTCATTAGACCACAAATTTACATTTCCAGACTGTTCATTATCCTTGATATTATAAGCTCGGTTATCGTTATCATTGTAGCTGTTGCAATAGTGGCAAGAGTTTTCTTCAACATTATTGATGTTTTCCGTGGTTATCTAACTTTCCCACCGTTAAAACGATATACAATTCACTACTCAACGTAGGTTATATTGATACACACTTAAAGCTATGCAATGGCATTTTTCTTTTACCATCTATACTATAATTGCGAATAAATGGACGTTATATTTAGATGTATAAATTCACAATAACATTAACATAAGACGCTTCCGGTGTTGTTATTGCATGGTATCTAGAGATGAACATATTATCGTATGTAATATTTGTAGACGAGCACTGATAGTTAAGGATACTATCAATAATGGGCTAGCTTTTTGAGTCATTTGAAATTAGATCATGGTATTACATATACTCCTCAACGTATGACTGAGGAAAGATAAAGATCAAAAAATGTGGAAGGGCAAATGTACGAAACCATGTGAACAAGTTACTAGTATACCCATATCATTTCAAATCATTTGTTATTTTTATTTAGTATATGTTGAAATTATTTTGTCTCATTTTAAAATAGTGTAATAAGTTAATAGGCGACTATCGTGTATTAATATACTATCATGCATGAGTATCTGAGAGATACATTGACAGCAAAGTACCAGGAATACGAGAATTGTAAGAAAAGAACGCAGTTTGTATGTGTAGTGTGTGGTGTGTGTTGGAGCTGCCACTAAAGGAAGATAAATCTGGCTGCAGATTATTGCAGTTCTAAAAAAATAGTTGTAATATTTTAGCATTAACGAGTTGTTTTTTCGATCATTATATTATTTTAATTTCTTCTGGTTTATTGGTATTTCCATCCGTATACATGTCATTTTTATTTAGCTCCGAAGTGTATACGCATACATGTCCTAAATAACTATAATAGCATGATTGTGTAACATAGCATTAGAAGAGAAGAGCAAAAGAAGATGAGTAAATAATAGATGCCCATGCTAATGTTACAATGCAAAACATGCGGCGAAGTTTTTCCAGGAATTTATATTCCAGAAGGAAGTACTGATGATTTCAAAACATCTGCTACAAATGCAGATAGTTCACATACATGTTCAAGAGGTCATAATAACGAATATGCTACAGTAGATTATATGGATTGGTCTTGACTGCCTTTGAAATCAACAAAAGTAATAGTAGTAACATATCCAGATAGTTTTAGGCTTGAAGAAGCAAAGAGCTTAGTAGAATCATTAACAGATTGTCGAATTGTAAAAGTTGTTACTCAAAAATACCTAAATCATTCAGAATATGGTTTAGGTTCTGGTAAAGCAGAAGAAGTCAAGCAATTTGCATTGGAGTGTAAAGCTGATCAAATAGTCATTGACGAACACTTGACTTCAAAACAGATTCACAACCTAGAGAAGCTAACAGGTGCACAAGTGATAGATAGGGAGAGATTAATACTTAATATATTCCACTCTAGGGCAACTACAACAGAGGCAAAATTACAGATCGAATTGGCTGAAATTAAATACGAAATGCCGCGTATAAGAGAAAATGCAAAACTAGCTTCGGGTAGCGAAAGACCCGGAAAGGGCGGTATGGGAGTCTACGTTGTAGATGTAAAATTCCGAGATCTAAAAAGGCGCATATCTTTTATAAAAGAAAAGCTTGCTGATGCGCACAAAAAACGTGAGCTCTATCGTCAACAAAGACTGAATGCAGAAATGCCTGTTGTTTCACTAGTGGGTTATACTAGTTCAGGAAAAACTACGCTATTTAATCTCCTTACTTCAGAAAATAAGGATACCTCAAGTAGTTTGTTTACGACACTTTCCACAACTACAAGGTCATTTAAAGTTGATAATCACGATATGGGAAGAGGAGAAGATTTATTACTTATAGATACAGTCGGTTTTATCAGCAGGCTTCCTCACTATATGATAGATGCGTTTAAATCGACATTAGAGGAATCACTTGCTTCAGATTTGATTCTACTTTTGATTGATATGTCAGAGAAAATTGAAGATATTAG
>JBKPMB010000139.1:0-4108 GCA_046731995.1 Thermoproteota archaeon
CAGAAGTTATTTACAAACCAAGGGATTAGAACCTGTTCCAACATATGATACTGCAGGTGCTGTAAAGCTTATTAAAGAAAAAGAGATTACGGAGGGGGCCGCAATAGCTAGTAAAAGAGCAGCAGAAATTTATGACATGAAAATTGTAGAGGAGGGAATAGAAGACAAAAAAAATAATTTTACAAGGTTTTTGGTTTTATCAAAAAATGAGACAAAACCAACTAATAATGACAGGACATCGATCATATTTTCTGTTAGGCATGTTCCTGGAGCATTGTTTAGCATTTTAGAAGAATTTGCACATAGACAGATTAACCTTACCAAAATAGAATCACGTCCTACAAAAGAGGCACCTTGGGAGTACAACTTTTACGTCGATTTTGAGGGACATGCAACTGACGAAAATATTGCACATACGTTACAACTAGTCAAAAATAAAAGTGCCTTTTTTAAGATCTTGGGTTCTTATAAAAAAGCAGAGTTCGATTGATCTAGTGTCTTAGCCTAAGGCTGAATCCTGTTACAATTATGCCTGTTATTATTAGCATCATTTGTCCACCAAATGCAATCTCACTGCCTTTAGTCTTGGCATGTCCACCTATGGCTAATTCAGAAGATCCTACATTCTTAATTTCTATTCTATGTACTCCTTCTTTTTTAGCAATTAAATTATAAGCAAAATTGGACGTAGCATCTACAGATGTTATCAATTGTTTGTTAGGATCTGTAATAATGACATTAAAGATAGATCCGTTAATAACAATGTGTGCAGTATTGCCAATATTCATATTAGGTGTCAAAACATCTGCCATGCCAGGTTTTATTGTACCAGTCAATGGTACATCGACTGGCGTATTATTATAAAGAACAGATGCTATTCCAATTGCTATGAATGCAATCCCTGCTGCTAAAACTGCGTAAAATGTTGTTTTCCTTGAAAGCTGCGGCATTGATATTAATTACATATACAAAACAATATGAATATAAATACATCATAATCTTGCTCTTGATTTAAAATAACAATATCAAAAATTTCGAGAAGGCGGCCAGTTTACTTTTGAAGATAATTGATATTATGGAGGATATATCGATGAAGGAAATTTTATACAAGATTGGTATAAGCGATGAAAAGAAGAAATATGCAGAGAATCTATTAACACGATGGTTTATTATCATCTTAAAAGGAGATTTATAGTCACTAATTCAAATACCAATCAATAGTAGGACAAGAATCAATCATATATAGACAAAGAATTATTTGGATTGATTACGAACACAGAGATAAACTGTGAGCGCACACATCGTTTGTTTGTGTGTGATATTCTTGATAATGTTATTTGATTGTGAACTGGGGTATTTAGTTCTCCCGCCCAAAACAAAAATGACGAACATATTTTATATATTACAATCGGAAGCGATGTGATCGTTAATTCAGAATAGATCTCATCGTTAGAAAAATTTCATTACATAATTTAATTATTTCATTGATTGTATCAACTTATTTTAGTAAATAGATATTACACTATTGTAATGCTTAATTACTAATCAGCGATAGATGTCAAGCAATATTTGCATATACATAAAAATTGCTGTTCTTCCAAGGAAGGCCGTTAAACTAATGTGTAACATGTTATTTAAAACTCTAAATAACAGGATGGGAGTTAATAATTATAGGTAATAAATGTCAGCACAAGGTATGGGCGGTTATAGATGCAATGTCTGTGGCATGATATTTAATTCGCTAGGAGATCTAGATGCACATACCAGAGAAAAACACAATACTGCATCAACAACTACTTGACTATAAAGATCCCCAATTACATTTTTTATTCAGTCACACTGTTATGAAATCATCAAGTCTCTGTCTCTATTAGAGGGCTTAATAGAGGTTCTATCTTCAAAGATTTTACAGCTGAAAAGCTGTCGATAATCTTTTTCGTTTCTATCTTTACACATTTTATGCATAAACTAGTGCATACCAACTCTGAATCCAAGTCTTCGATAGTCATGTTATAACAGGCATCCACATTGCAATGCTTACACCGTATCATATGGTTTGATATCTGATACGAATTATGCGATTTTAGCATTATTTAAAGAAAATATAGAATATCTAGTAAAATATAGCCTGTTATTGCATATCTAACAATATTGTATGTGAATACCAATACAGACCTTAAAAACGATAACGATATGTTATCCCTTGAATATACAAAACATACCTGTTTAATTGTTAAATCAAAGTCATAATTATTCGCATGAGTGATATTTTATATTCAACGAGAAGATAGTTCTAAAAAGGTTAAATCGTATTATCAACGGAAATTAGAATGACTGATGCAATATTTTTTAAAAATTGCAAAATCATTTTCAATATTATTATTGCTGGCCCTAACTATAGTCATTGGCAATACTAACATGTCATTATCACCACCGATAACAATATTAGTAGCAAAGCAAGCTCACGCTGCTCCTACTACTTCTCCTTCTTATCCTTCTGGTTCTGGTAATGCCACTATAACTAAAATTCAATCCATCGATAACAATCCTCCCCTTCCTGCTCCTCCTCCTCCTGCCATAATTCATCGAAATATTAGAGCTCCTCCTGCCATAGGAGGACCAACACTTAATGACCCTAATCTAAAGGTAGAACAAATAATCGACACAGGACTCAAAAGGGCTACAAGCATGGCATTTTTAGGACCAAATGACATTCTGGTTTTAGAGAAGAATACAGGCGTAGTACATAGAATATTAAATGGCAAAATACTTCCAAAACCTTTACTGAATGTTAATGTTGCAAATGAAGCTGAAAGAGGATTGCTTGGAATTGCTATAGCAAAAGGTGAGAATGGTGATACCAATACTGAAAATGTAGATAGCAATGGTAGTAATACTCGTCATGTATTTCTGTACTATACTGAATCTGGTGGAGGAAAAGATGGTGATGATACCCCTAATAATACCACCAACACCAGTACTTCAGGAATCGCACCAGCAGGAAATCGTCTTTACAGATATGATCTAGATTTGAATAACAACAATAACATTAAATTGATAAACCCAAAATTGTTATTGAATCTCCCAGCTTCTCCACCACCAGGAAGAGAAGGTACTGAGAAGAACCATAATGGTGGCAAAGTACTGATTGGTCCGGACAATAATGTATATGTTGGTATTGGTGATGTTGGGGGTCATAGAGGTCAAGCTGAAAATAATCTTAATGGTATAGCACCTGATGGAACGAGCGGCATTCTAAGAGTTACACAAGATGGTCAGATAGTAGCTAATCCTCCTCTTGGAGATACAATGCCATTAGCTTTATACTATGCTTATGGTATGCGTAATACTTTTGGAATGGATTTTGATCCTCTAACTGGTAATTTATGGGATACAGAGAATGGTAATACTTTTGGAGATGAGATCAATTTGGTTAAACCTGGGTTTAATAGTGGTTGGTCACAAGTAGCTGGAATATGGGAAGCAAAGTCTAAACCAGGACCTGCTATTGGAGCTAATAGCAATAATCCTCCTAAAGATTTGGTTACTTTTGGAGGCAAGGGTGTTTATAGAGCACCTGAACTTGCGACACATGAAACAATTGCTCCTACTGCTATTAAATTTTTCAACTCAGATAAATTAGGAAAGCAATATGAAAATACTATATTTATGGGAGATGTAGACTTTGGTAATTTATACAATTTTAAACTAAATGAAGATAGAACAGGATTAGTATTGCCATCTGATGGTCTGCTTGCAGATAAAATAGCAAATAATATACAAGACCTCAAAGAAGGAGGAGCAGTATTAGGACAAGGATTTGGTGTAATTACAGATATACAGGTAGGACCTGATGATGGGTATTTGTATATACTGACTCTTGGAGGAAGAATATATAGAATAGTTCCTTCTTCTTGATTGAAAACAGCAGTAAGATATAAGCAAATTCTAAATAATAATGCCAAAAAGTATATCCTATAACAGATACCATATGGCTTAACTACTTTAGTCAGTATACAATTCAATGCAATATAATTACAATGGCGTAAATATTTCCATCTCTAATTTACAGTAAGTTCAATATTATTCCAGCTGCAATATTATTCCA
>JBKPMB010000140.1:0-23209 GCA_046731995.1 Thermoproteota archaeon
CACTGGAAATAAAGGGGTATGATTTGACGATGTTAACATTGTTAATATGTATATTAACGCTCCACTGGAAATAAAGGGGTCCTATTTTGCCTTCTTTACTTTTTTGTTCAAGATTTGTTTAACAGGCTGTTAACTTTGAGATGCTTGCGCACCACCCCATAATTTCTATTGTAAGTAATGTTTTACAGCTTTATAGTCTGGTTTCAATCAATTTATTTATTTTATCAATATTTATTGATTTTACTGTTTAAAAACTAAATTAGGCCTCATTTTTAGTTATAGTTTAGAATGTTGGATAGGAAAGATAGGGGTGTGTGTCTCTTTCGACTGTTTATTGGTGAACCATTTTGAGTGACGATTTACTCGATAGTATTTTTGAAAGGGCTGCAACAGGAAAAACACTGGTTAAAAATCGGCGTACATTGACAATAGATTATGTACCTGAAACGCTTCCATTTAGAAATGATGAAACTAAATCAATTGCACAAACACTGTCTGTAGTTTTAAGAGGAGCAAGACCATCTAACTTGTTACTTTTTGGTAAACCGGGTACAGGAAAAACGGCAGTGGCTAAAAATGTAATTGAACGCTTACGTAAAAAAGCAAAGGATATTGGAATAAACGTAATAGTACCATTTATCAACGCGAAAACTGCAAATACCGCATACAAGGTTCTTTATGAAATTGCTGAGGACATGGGAATTAATAAAGCAGAAAAAAGATTACAAGTGCATTTTACTGGCCTGTCAATTGGTGAAGCTACGGACAGGATTCTTGATTTTATTCAAAGTAAAAAATTTCATGTTGTATTGGTAATGGATGAAATCGATTCGCTAGTGGACAAAAATGGTGATGATATTCTATACAATTTTACTAGGGCAAATGAGCGGATTTCTGAAGGGGGTTTTATCAGCTTAATTGGTATATCTAACAGCCTTACATTTAAGGATAAACTTGATCCGCGTGTTCGAAGCAGTCTGAGTGAAGAAGAGATGGTGTTTAATCCATACACTGTAGAACAATTACAAAAGATCTTAGTTGATAGATCTAAGCTTGCATTTTATGATGATGCTGTGTCAGATGCTGCGATAAATCTATGCGCAGCAATGGCTGGAAAGGAAAATGGTGACGCTAGACGAGCAATTGACTTATTGAGGGTTGCTGCTGAAATTGCAGAAAGAGAAAGGGCATCTAAAGTAGAAGAAAGCCATATTCGGTTAGCTCAAGAAAAAATTGAAAAGGATACAAATTATGAAGTTCTAAAAAATTCAACCACTCATACTAAACTAGTGATATTGGCAATAATTAAGTCAAAAAATGGAAATACTGGGGAAGTATATGAAATTTATTCGTCGTTATGTAAACATAGCGAGCAAGAACCACTTACTCAGCGCCGTATAACACAAATAATAAGCGAGCTTGATCAGCTTGGTCTAATAACGAGCAATGTAGTAAGTCAGGGACGATATGGCAGATCACAAAGAATTAAAGTTACAGTTTCGACTTCAACCATTAAAGAGGCGTTAAAAGATGACCCATTTCTTTACACTTTAGATATGATTTAGTTGATTGAAATCCATCTGAAACGGTTGAAGAGTGGCTAGATTAATTAAAATTGCAATGCCTGGAGTTGGAACAATACCAACAGTCTGTTGAAACTTGGTTTGCGCCTGCCATGCACCTGAATTAACTATTAAAGTTCCTCGATAATTCTGAACATCTATGATATGAACATGTCCTGAATGAAGTATATCTGGAACTTCATTGATTACCATCATATCTTCCTGCTCTGGTGCTATGGGTGTACGCTGTCCATATATTGGTGAAAGATGTCTAGCTTTAAGCAATATTTTCATTGCCTCTGATGGCTTTGAATAAGTTAGGCCTGGAGTTGTTGCAATAATATCGTCCAAACTCTGGCCATGATACATTAATACTTTCACACCATTTAATTCTATTAAACTAGGATTTCCTAGCATTGTGAAATTATCAAGATCATATAATTTCTCAGAATCTTTCCTTGGTAGTGATGGTTGAGGTAGAGCTCTTCTTCCTGGATCATGGTTACCAGGAATTAGGAAAACCTTGATATGCTTTGGTATCTTGGCAAGTAAGTCTATAGCGTGTGTCATCTGCCTAGCAGTGTCCATTTCAAGTAGTTCTTTATCTTGATTAGGAAATATGCCTATGCCATCAATTAAATCTCCACCAATACAAACAAACCGAATCTTACGCACAATTTCATCATTTGTTGACGAAAGCCAATTTAAAAATCTGATAAATTCAGTTTCCAAGAAATATTTACTTCCAACATGAAGATCAGAAATCAAAACTGCATAAGACCCGGACTTTGATTTATTCGAGATATGATCAGGAATATCTGGAGAAGCAAAGTTTTTTATGACAAAACCTTGAATACCTTTCATAGAATTTTCTACTTCTAACATAACCATTTGGTCGAGGGCAATCATTGAAATCTGTTTCTTTAACTCATCACCGACTGCAAGTGCTCTCAATGTTCCAGTGTAATCATCAATTGTTATCTCCAATCCATTCTTCTTTGAATGTTTTGACATCAACAAACCTGCTACAATAGAAGAAGGGTTTCCGTTCAAATTATTTTTGCTGCCATTTGCTTTATTTTGTCTTGAATCATTTATTTTTTGTTTAATTGATGAAATTTTTGTAATCCGCTTGCTATCTGGGCGTAATGCTAGAATACGAAGCGATTTTTCAAAACGGCTACGGAATAGTGCAGTATAACCTTCAACTCCTTCACTAGTATTGACATGTAGGGTAGGATCCGAAATCACCTTATAAGCATTGTCCTCGGAAAAGGAATTATCAAAGCCAGTGGAAGTGTCTATACCATTAGCGTTAATCATATCTGCATTAATTGGATTAAGATGATTCTTGATATCTTCTACTACAATAAGAGAATTTTTATTTTGTTTGGTTTTCATTTTTATAATGTCTTGGATAACCTTCAAAATATCCAAATTAAGACCCTTGAGCATAGCAAAAGCGTCAGGATGAACTTGATAGCCATTGCTGGTGGCATAGGATAGTGCACTGGAAACATCTCTTTGCAAAGCCAAGGGGAGATGTTCTCCATATGGCTATCATATTTAATTACATTTCTGTTATTGACAAAACTAATTATATGATGGATATTATTGTCCATATTTGTAAATTGTATTTTAGTGTTAAGCGACGCCTTATGTATTTGGCAATTGGTACACTTGTATTTGTGATTGCTTTTTCTGCTGGCGCAGAGATTAATATGGGTAAGAAGGAAGCAGAAGATATAAAAGGACAATTGGCTAAACAAATTGTAAATATAGATCAAAATGGGATATTCATTAACAATATCAAAGTTGCGCTTGGAATGTTTATACCGGCAGTAGGCACAGCAATAGGAATATCTTCTGGTTTTTCAACTGGAATGGTATTTAGTGCAATGGCAAAAACTTCTCCCATCCTTAACAACGTTCCTCCTTTAATAATTCTATTTACACCATTTGGAATCATGGAAATTTTCGCTTATGGATTAGCAATGTCTAGAAGTGGTCTGCTTATTTATCAACTTGTAAAGAAAAAATCGTGGAAAGAATATGCTATTCCCATGATTGTAGAAATCGGAATTGTTGTAGTGATTTTGTTCGTTGGAGCTATAATCGAATGGGATTTGATACAACAGTTTGGCAGGCTTAATATTAGACAATCTACGTAACATTTGTCAACAAAATGTAATCTTTAATTAAATTGAATTCCTGAGCAAACCATAATACACTCAATTTATAAGATAGCCGTTATAAAAACTGCAGCAGTTAAACTGAGACCTTAACTAGTGAGATGTTTAGGTACAGTTATAGAATTTTTGGCAGAATATAGTTTTTCTGGATCGTTTATATTCACAGCAATTAATATTATTTTATAATATTGTATAGTCAGTTATTACCTCTTTGAGCACGTGTAGTTGTATATTATTAATAGTATACGATATTGCTGATATTATTGTCTGCTTTTATATGATCATTTATTATCTCATCTTTTGTAATATTGGGAGAAAAATTTTATGTCTGCATAGTTACCCAAATTGTAAATATGTCTGGCGCTTTACTTGGTCAATTACCATTACAGAAAGCTCACTGAATTCCATTTTCTCTAATTCATTGACTTTGCCTTTGAAAATTGTTTCTTTATTATATTGTGTTAAATTCTCAAAAACCCAAACCTTAAGGTTTGAAGTATCAATTCCATTTTCTTTCAAAAAAATGGCTATATCTGATTCCATAAATCTTCTAGTAATATCTCTAGGCCATGGTCGTGGTAGCAAAATTACACTCTTTTGTTCTAATATGGCTTTGACCAATTCCAATTTTTTTTGTTCAATGTCACCTGATACATGAAAAGTAACAATATGTGCCTTATCAAGTGGTACTCTGGATTTTGCTGCTGCAATCTGAATTGAGCTTATACCAGGAATAATTTCTACATTATCATCGCCAAATAATTCTAGTAGCCTATCAACTACCTCAGATTCAGAAAAATTGGCATCGCCTGTAAAAGGTATAGCACAATAATCACTATCTTTCATTTTGAGATATATGTCTTGATAAATACGTTCTTGATTACTCATTGTAACCTCATAAACTTCTTGTATTTTCCTATCAATTATGTCCTCGATAATGTTTAGAGTGTATTCGTATCCTGCAATATACTGACATCTGTAGATTGCGTCTTTGGCTACATCAGTTAGATACATTGGTGAACCGGGGCCTACTCCAATGACAAACAGCTTTTTTGTCAATACAGTAGTTACATTAAATGAGCGAGGGTCTTAAATCTTGTATATTGTAAATTTCTAGAAAACTTGAAATCTTTCAATAATTATGATATGTATGTACATATATGTATATATACTAAATACATTGCAGATTTTATATTAATCGTAAGTGATGCTCTATATTTAGTCATCACAACCTGAATTATGTGTAAAGCAGAGACATTATGATGCTTTAATAAGATTAATAACGGGATTCCAATCTACATGATGAAATTCAATCGGATCTTTTGCAGGATATTTTACCCAACCCTTTACTATGGAAAATTTATATATCTTTGATTTGTCTCTAACATTAGCTTTAACTTTAAGCAACGTGCCCCAACGTTTAATCTCCGAGGTAACCTCATTAATTTGGCGAAACGGGATTTCAAGATTTTGGTCAGACTTGTTTAAATCATTCTCTAAATCATGTATGTCATATCCTTCCAAAGGACAGAATACATTTCCATCGTCTTTGAATCGTTTAAGCTGTCTTAAGGAATGTACTTCGTGTATTCTATAAGACATATTTGTTTTTGTAATAAAAGCAATACGTCTATCAGTAACAACTAACATGCCTTCTTTTCCTCTTTTCAAAAAGCCTTCTTCTTCACCCCATATCCAAACTAAATGAACCTTGATCTTCTCATCCCATTTTATCAATACTTATACGATATTCTGCATAATTAAAAACTTCTCCAACTTTATAGATCAATTCCATTAAAGATCATGATGTGTATCCTATAAATGCAATCTGCCCATACAGCATTCTTCCATTTTATGTACTATGTATAAATAGTTAGGCTTTTTCTATGGATGAATAAAGCGCTGCGTAATTAGAATGTGGATTTTATAAATATCAATTCCGTGATCATTATGTTATGTATATCTATTAACTATATGTGAGATCATCAAAAGTAATATTATTAATATAGTTATTAACAATTCTATTAATTTATGGTAATGTCAAATGACTAAAATTGGTAATGCTTATAGATGGATTTATGGGCGTATGATAAGCCGGCCTACAAATTTTAGCTGGGTTATTGAGAATAAACTTGCTGGAAGTGGTATGCCTATGACTTATTCTCAATATTTATGGGTAGTGACACATGGTGTCAAAGCTATAGTTACTATAAGAGAAGTTCCGTTGCCATCACAATGGTTTTCGGATGGTAACAGTGTTGATTATTTTCATTTAAGGGTGGAAGACTATGGTGCTCCATCTCTTGAAGAGATGGATAACACAGTTGACTATATCCAACAGCAGATAACACATAAAAAACCAGTTATGGTTCACTGTGCTGCAGGTAGAGGAAGAACTGGAACTCTACTAGCCGCCTACCTTATAAAACAAGAGAATTTGACAGCTGATCAGGCTATTAAGAAGATAAGGCATATCCGTCCTGGGTCTATTCAGTCAGATCGGCAAGAAATGGCACTTTACATGTATGAAAAATACATCAAAAGCAAAACAAAGAGTCAAATGTCATAAATTAGTAGAATAAATTAGACAATTAGAAACAAATATTTGCTGAATTGTTTATTATCTTTTGTAGGGAATTTAGAAACAGTTCAAGGTGCGTAGTAATATTATTAATAATAATGATTATATATCTATCAAGGTTTAGGATCTAACTTCAGATCTATACTAACTAATATGTCTAATAAAACCTATATTTTTCTCAGACGTTTGCCATTCAGTCTATTAAAAATTTAAAAAAAGAATATTAGGACTTTGAGGTATGTTTTAGCCTTCTTCCCATCCTTTCACGAACACTGCATTCTTCTTCAATGGAATTGGTTGTCCTGGTGTATAGTCCATTGGTCTCATCCAGAATATTGCCTTTGTTGGGCAAACGCCAATGCATGCCCCATCGGATATGCATCTCTCTGGATAGAATACAAATGCTTTTCCTCTTTTCCATCCTTCCACTGGCTTTACTCTCAGGACGTCTGGACCAAGAGCAGTACAAATCTCTACACAGAGAGCACAGCCAATACAGTGTTGTTCGCTAATATCGGGAATTATTGCGACTGGCATCTAATTCACTGATTTCGATTCATTTCTAAACTATTTAAACCCTATGCCATTTGTATAACAGTGATATAAAATCTGTATCTTATATTATACCAACAGATACGATTATAATATATGACAAGTACAATAACCTATCTTCATATTTCTAACAGCACTTGATAAGTAGTTATGTTGCAACTACCTGAAATATTTATCTTTTATATAATCAGTAATCATAGGATACTTATGGTAGGAAAAATAAATCCAGAACAATGTCTTTCCATATTATAAAAACAGACTTTTATATCTACGATGACAAAGAATTTCATGTCATATTGTAATTTTTCAAAAATGAATTTTGAAATTTCTGACAATCAGAAAATTTTCTTGGATAAGATAGACGCTATATGTAAATCACTTCATTCCTATGAAGAGAAATGTTATCTTAAGGAAAAGTTAAACAAAAAGGTAATTTCGGAATTTGGAAAAGTTGGGATGCTTGGATGCCCTGTATCAAGAAAATATGGCGGTCTAGGATATGACATTCCTACATATGTTCTTGCACTTGAACGAATAGGTAGAGAAGGTAGTTCCATACGTACTTTCTTTTCTGCCCATACATCAATAGGTCAAATGGTTATTCAAGGATGGGCAAATGAAGAACAAAAAAGAGAATATCTCCCAAAAACCTGCGATGGGAGAAACATAATGGCCTTTGCACTTACAGAGCCAGTTGCAGGTAGTGACCCTTCTTCTATAACTACTACATATGAAGATAAAGGTGAGTATTATGTGTTGAAAGGAAAAAAACACTGGATTGGCAATGGCACATTTGCTAGCATCATGACAGTCTATGCAAGAGAATATAGTAGTTCCGGAAGCAATAATGGGGAAATATCTGCATTTATTGTAAACGGTGATTCTAGTGGTATTAGAACAAAGGAACTGCGAGATAAATTAGGGCTATTGACTGTTAAAAATGCGGAAATCTATTTTGATAATTGCATCGTTCCAAAAAAAAATTTGCTTGGACAAAGAGGTCAGGGATTGAATATTGCATATAGTGCATTAATAGATGGTCGACTTAGTGTGGCTGCCGGGGCTGTAGGTGTGATGATGGATTGTATGGAGGAGTGTGTCACTTATTCAAAAAAAAGAGAACAGCATGGCTCGGTGTTGGCTAAAAAGCAGTTGGTACAGGAACATATAGCCAGAATTGCAATAAATATAGAAAGTTCACGCTGGCTTGTATACTATGCAGCTCATGCAAGACAAAGGCTTCATGATTACGTAGAAAAACTCAAGCAAGAAGACTGTCAATGGCCGTCCAAATTGAACAAACATAACAACGAATACTTCGCATTAAGAAATGAAGCGGATAGAATAGCAGCTATAGCAAAATTTCATGCAAGCAACTGTGCATTTGACTCAGCAAACAGAGCTGTTCAAATTTTTGGATCAGTGGCCTATAGGAAAACAAATAGGGTAGCAAGACACTTCCTGGATTCAAGAGCAACTATGATATATGAAGGGGCAAATGAAGTACTTGAACTAAAAATGGCATCACAAATTCTTGGTGATGATTATAGGGCGTATTGATATTGTTTACATTAGATTATGTATGCTAATATATCATCCCAAAGATAATAATACCTCATTCATTATTGCTAATCCTTCCTGTATCTCATCATCACCTATTATTAAAGGAGGCATTACTCTGATTGCCTTCTGACCGGAAGGTAGCAATAGAAGTCCTCTATTAAACAACTCTCTCAACTTCCTATCTCTTCTTTCTTTTCGATCAAATTCAATTCCGATCATCAGGCCTATTCCTCTTACATCGATTATTCCATTTCTGCCTACTATTTCATTTAACTCTTTTTTTAGGACTTCACCTTTGATAGCAGCATTTATAAGAAGTCTCTCTTGCTTAATGACATCTATTATTTTTGTACCTACTGCCATATCTATTCTGCTGCCTGCACCCCATGTGCTAGAGAGTACTCCCTCTTCATCAGGATCAAAAGTTCTGTTATAAGCAGTTGCGCCTACCTGTAATGCTTTTGCAATACTCATTATTGTCAGGCTTTACATCATAATGCTCAAAAGCCCACCATTTGCCCGTTCTACCCATACCAGACTGTACCTCGTCTAAGATCAGTGGAACTTCGTATTGCTTTGCAAATTTAAGATTTCTGATAAATTGTTTACTCGCAACATTGCATCCTCCTTCACCTTGGATGGCTTCACTTATGATGGAGGCAATTTTTGTTTTCCTTCAATAGCTTTTGAATCGAATCAATTTCTGAATCGCCGTCATCAATACAAAATTTTATTCTCTTAACTGGTAATTCAGGAAAATTAGCTTTCTGAACCGGCTTACTAAAGGTAAAACTGAGTGCGCCTAGAGTTCTTCCATGGAAAGAATTAATACATGATACACCAGGCAGCGCTCCCATTTTCCTATATACAATCTTTATTGCATTTTCTACAGCTTCTGCTCCACTATTGATAAAAAATGTCTTGAAGTTTTCTGGAATAATTGAAGCTAATTTCTGTGCTATTATCGCATGTTCCTCACAATAAAAATCCTGCCCTGCAATCTTGTGAATACCATTTCTTGAATAGTTTTTCAGTACCTCCATAATCTCTGGGTGTGAATAGCCAAGCGGGCATGTGCCTATATTAGATGTAAAGTCAAGGAATGCATTTCCGTCTACATCTTCAATTATAGAGCCATGACCATTTGCTATAACAAGCGGAAAGGTAAAAGTTGAATTATAAGAAACTCCCTTTATGATATTAATTATTTTTGTAGCAGTGGGTCCAGGGGTAAAGTACCAATTCTATGTACCACGTTTGTAATTAGCTAATGCATTTAATAAATATCCATTATCTCGTTCTGATTATATAGTCCCAATAAATCCAAGTTAATACATTTTAATTGCTATATCTTTGAATGAATTGTAAATGCAACTAAAGTTATATCTGTGGTATGCTGCATATGGATATACGCAATACTGATTATCTATAAAGAATTAGTTAACAGACATTTACGATATTGGGAGCTTTACTTATCTTATAAAAGTATTCAATTATCTGTCAACTACTATGACTGTATATCTATATGCTAATTCAAAATATAATAGAACGTATTCAGTAATAATAGCAATCTAGAATTTTACCAATAAATTATATTGCTTAGTATAAAAAATATGTTTCAAATGCAACTAATAAGGAAGTTTGAGATACAATCTGCAAAAAAGCTGATTGAATTTTTGAATACACAACCTGTTGGTAGAATTGCGACTATTGATGCTGAAGGCTATCCACAGGTAATACCGATGAACTTCGTCTACGTAAGAGCAAATACAACGTGTATGCATTCAAATTGTATAATAAAATCAGATGCGGTCTATATGCATTCTCATCCTATAGGCGAAAAACTTGATAATATTAGAAGAAATTCACAAGTTGGATTTGAGGTTGATCGTCATATCTGCTTTTTGCCATCATATTATTTTCACAGTTCTGATGCATCACAAGCCGATACCCTTTACATCAGCGTAGTTATTAAGGGGAATGCATTACTAGTTGAAGATAACATTGAGAAGACAAATGCACTGAATGCTCTGATGGAAAAGTATCAGAAGGAGGGAAGATATGACAGACTTGAACCCAATATGCGATCTGTTCAAGAAGTAAGTGTGATTAAGATAGTTCCCAGAGAAATGCATGGTAAGTACAAGATAGGACAGCATTGGTCCCCCCCTTATAGATTAAGAATAGCTGGAAATATTATTAAAAGAGAGGGAAAGGAAAATGCAATAGATATTCTTGATATTATGGGTATTGAGATTTTACCAGATGGTAACTTGAATTTAAAGGAGGAGCCAATAATGTAACTCATCCAAATATGATTATTTAGTTCTAATTTAAGAATTATTAGTGTAGCCCACAGATTTGAAATGCAAACATAATGTAGCCCGCAATTCTGCCTGCACGTCTATATGGGTAAAAGTTGTTAGTGTCCTTTGGCATCATTTCATATTTTAGAGTGGCAGCATCTTGTTCTGACAATTGTAATTTGATTAGACGATCGCTAAATATCTTGTTCCACGGTAGTTGAGGAAGCGGATCCTTCATAACTGCAATCATTGATACTATCCTTTTATGATCCTCTCTATCTACAATGATGTAATAATTGAAACCATGTTTGTTATCTGTTGGATCTGGCATAGTATACGGATCGATCTGAACATACGTTTCCAGACGATCCTTTAATGAATAAGCTAACTCACTCATTATTGCAATATCTGTTAATGTTAATTTTTTGATATCCTCAGGAGCAGGTGGCTTTGGGGATGTTGCTAACACATACTACCGTAATAACCACCATTTATATAATTTTAATCTACTATTGTAAATGCATTGTTATAAAAAGAAAAAAGTTGTTTGCATGTCTAAATCGTGGTTACCCAAAATACTCTGTTTAGTCAGTAATATTACTATATGGAGTATTACGTTCGCTAACTTGAAAAACATTAAATTGCATTATCTTGTCAAGAAAAATTGCCGGGGTACCCAAGCTAGGTAAGTATAAAACCCTAAAAGGGGTCAGCCTCGAGATCCTACAGATGAGGTGTTAGCTGATGTCCTTCGGGACTCGTGGGTTCAAATCCCACTCCCGGCGATTTCTTGCGAGACAACACTGCGAGTTTCAGTAAAAGCAATGATTTTGCTGCAAATGATCATTTAACCTTAACTTGCTTGTTTTAGGCTGTTTAACGTCAAAAATTATTTGTATTTTATGACAAAAATATATCAATGGATATATAATATATAATATAGACATAGACTAGTGGGCCACAAGAATAATGCCTAAAGCACGAATTTCTATCACTATTGATAGCAAAACTGCTCATGATATCGAGAACTATTATCGCAGTAGAGTAAAAACAGCTGCTGAAAATGAAGAGTCTATTCCGAAACTATCTAATGTTTACGAAGAAATTGTTACATTGGGCTGGGAATCTGTTAAGAAAAACCTGAAGAAAAAGTAAAATCTTCCTATAGTCAAAAATATGTAAATGGGCTTAGACCTAAAGCCAATTATAGAACCTTCAAGTATCACAATATCACAATTAGCAAATAAAGTAGTGGCAGTTGATGCATACAATACAATCTATCAATTCCTTGCAACAATTCGTGGTCCAACTGGTGAATTACTTACAAATGCACAAGGTGATATAACAAGCCATATAAGTGGTTTATTCTACCGTAATATACACTTACTCGCAGAGAATGTGAAACTCATTTATATTTTTGATGGCAAACCTAACTCTCTTAAGCTAAAAGAAATTGAACGTAGGCATAAAATAAAAGAAGAGGCATCCGAAAGGTATCATCAGGCAATAACAGAGGGCAGATTTGAAGATGCACGAAAGTACAGTCAAGCTACATCAGTCTTGACAGATAAGATGATAGAAGAATCGAAAAAGATCCTTAGACTTCTTGGGATTCCGTTTGTTCAGGCTCCTTCAGAAGGAGAGGCTGCTGCTGCATATATGACCAAACAAGGTATTGCATTTAGCTGCGCAAGCCAAGATTATGATTCTATATTATTTGGTTCCAGCAGGCTTATACGTAACCTTACTATCAGTGGCAAAAGAAAAGTTCCTAATAGGAAGATGTATGTTGAAATTGAACCAGAGATTATAGAGCATCAACAAGTTCTTGATCAAACGAAATTGACACATGAGCAATTAGTAGATGTAGGGATTTTGATAGGCACTGACTTTAATCCAGAAGGCTTTCCAGGAATTGGACCAAAAACGGCTTTAAAATTGATTCGTGAATATGGTAAATTAGAGAATATTGAGAAAATCAAAGACTCCTTATCCCATATTCCTTATCAGGAAATACGTGATATATTTCTAAAGCCAGAAGCTCCAAATGTAAATAATATACAATTCATTGAGGCAGACTATACTGGTATAGTCGATTTTCTATGCATGGAAAAAAATTTTTCTGCAGATCGTGTAAATGGTGCCATTGAAAAACTAAAAAAAAGCATAGCAAACCGTAATCAGTCCCTAGAAAGATGGTTTGCATAACGTTAATTCAATTGCATTCTCTTCTTCTCTGAGTTTTTCTCAGCATTTAATCTTTCTAGATTGTACGTTTTTAAGTCTACAAATTTCATTCCATCTACAAGTATGGGATGAATATGTTTTATCTGTTCAAACATTTTTTGACATACATTGCGATAATCTGGATGCCCTTGGGGTACAGTTCGTAGCTCGATAAGATGGTACGCTTCACGTAGATTGAGTCTAATAAAGTATGGGTATCTGTATGCAAAATTAACTACATATTGAGCCTCTTCAGGCATACTTTTTGAGATATTTTCGTATGCCTCCCTGCTTTTATACATGCAATCTTTATAATCTCTAACAATGCCTAACTCAATGACTTCTGTAGGTATATCATAGCCATGTCTTGTAGACAGCAATTGCCTTTCTAGAGTTAAAATTCTATGCCTGTGCATATCCCTGAACATGCCAAAATTTGTAAATAGTTCAAACGTATATTCTACCATCTCAAATGCTCTACCCGGCCTATGCCTTCTATTAGTACGGAATTTTGTATATTCTTGAATTATTTTATATCTCTCTTCCGGTGTTATAGATCTAGTGTATTGCGTAATTGTTTCAAGAGATTGACCTTGTGCATGTTCATATAAAATAGCAGAAACAATTTTCACTTCTGCTTCAAAATTATCTTCAAAATGTAATAGTTTTACATGTGGCAGATTTTCATCCAGCTTGATATTTTTTAAATGGTTTTGAGCAACCTCATAAATTGCAGCCTTTGTATTTTCAAAATAGGATTGAAGCGTTTTACCATACTTGTCATTTGCTCTTCCTACAAAGGCAGGAATAATTAGGTTAAGCTCAGAATATAGCTGATCTGCCAGTTTTTTTATTTCTTTTAAACCTGAGGCGTACATTGTAGACAATAAATATTCAAATGCTCTACCATTTCCTGTGATGCCTAAATTGGTAAGAGTAGACGCCGGCAAAAGCCCTCTAAGAATGTCAAGTGATTTAGCCTTGATTACTGATTTATAGATTCGTTTTGCAGATTCAATGTCTTTATCTGATTTTAAGTTACCATATGTTGTCTCTCTTTTTAGATTGGAATCAAAAAATGAGAACTGATCAATTGGTTCCTTTTCTAAAATGAATTTTTGCATCAATTGGATATTGTTGCTGTATACATCAAAAGCATGATCACATGCCTCAAGATATTGATCAGCATATGGCGATGCCATAATACGTTCTTCCCTATGATATTTGTAGTGACCGTCAATTTTTTGATCGAATGCTACATATCGAGAGGATTTTTCAAGATATGATAATCCTATTCTGCGATCTTCGATTTTTTTGGCAGCAATATTTGAAATCCATTCTATTGCAATCTGGGCTTCTCCTAATTCTGCAACAGAATCATCTCCATACTCTAACAATATGCGTTTGTAGAATTCTTCTCCCCTTTTTGGATCCTTTAGAAACTCGTCTAGAAATATACGTCGCATTGTCTTGTCTGACCTAGAATATCTGGACATTAATGCTCCTCTATCCACTTGTCTGGGGGTAATTATTGCAAAAACTGCTCTATCAGTGTTAGAAAAATGTGAACTAAGAATGGCTCTCTCTTGATCTGAAAAATTACCATGAAAATGTTGCTTGTTTGTATGCGTCATAAATAAGCGATTATTAAACCTACCATCGATAAAAACCTAGCACAACAACTACCTACCTGTTAAAATGCCCTTGGTAACCATAATGCTGTTCTTGCCTTATGACATGTCGCTTATATACCACATATGAATATAGATTCAGCGTCAGATAAATTAGTGCATGATGTGCCGATGTAGCAAAATGCTCTTACTAAATAATTCAACAATTTTGACAATGTTATCATTATATTTAGTTATTAACCGTTCCTAATGAGTGAACTAAAGCTCGAATTTATGGGCAAGCAAGTAAAGGACATGTATGGCACCTTTATGGGGAAGGTAGTAGGTATGATTACCGACAGTGATGGTTCTATTGAATCTGTCAGTGTAGATTGTGGCTCAGGGGGTCTCAAACAATTAGTATATGAACAATTACTAGTTCAGAGGGATTATGTAATCTACATTCCAAAATGGAGGTTAGATACCCAAAAACTACTAAGACAGAAAAACCTTATTTTAAAGAGAATAAAGGCACTGCAAGACATAGTTACTGAAAATGACTTGATGAAAGACGATGCAGAATTGGTTTATTTAAAATATGAAAAAAGGTTACATGCACTTGAGGAAGATGAGAAATCTCTTAACGAGAAATTACAAGCAAGGTTAAATGAATTAGACGCAGAGAGTAAAAATATTAAGGCAGTGTTGTTTGACTCAAAGTTACAATATAAAAGTAACGAGGTGACAGAAGAGATGTATCAGCAGATTAGCATTTATACGAATGAATTATTGGAACATATTAATCTAGAAAAAGCTGAAATTAATAATGTTAAGAACAAGCTATCTAATCAAACTTTAGAAAATATTGGTTCATTGACACAGAATATCGCAACTGCAAATCCAGTGATCGCCACTACTGAAGAAACAATTTCACAATCACATGACTCTGCCAAAGAAGAAACAATTACTCCAAAAGCAGCAAGCTCAAATCATTTGTCTGCAGAAGACAAAACCGCTACAACAACTAATACTAACAGTGAGACAGACTCTAACTGGTTAAATCAAGTAATTTCAAGCGAATGAGTGAAAATTAGAGTGAGTGAAAAATAATCCCATCACTTCTAGTTTCTTAATAATAGATAGTTTTCGTACATTTAAAATATGAGAAACAATTTCTATTTCTCTTGCTTTGCAGAAGTTTGCAAAAGTTCTCCTATCTCATTATGCATCTTCAGAAAGTTTAATCCCTTCTCAGTTGTCTTGTATGTCTGAGAACCCTCTAGATACTCTAAGAGATTATTTTCAATGAGCACGGAAAGATATTCCCTTAACTGCGCATAGCTAAGAAAAGCCTTATACATTATTTTTGTCTTGGTAGCTCCACCATTAGCCGCTTCTAGGATCATTGCTACTATTTCTGTTCTACTTCTGTATTTCACATTTTAAGTACACTGGATTTCTTTATTTTAATATATTGACACATTTTATAGAAAGAATATTATATAACAATTATATAATGATTGCTCTAACATAATAAACGTTTCAGTAAATTACCCACATATGTTAAGTTTTGATTCTCTATTATACCATACTATCACCTTTGGCTATACATTATACTATTTGAACCCAAAATGCTTTTAATATTACTCTCTCTTTTTTAGATGATGTCTGACTCAAATTTTACTAAATTATCAAAAGACTATGAGGAAGCTGAAAAGGTAACAGTAGAGGGAAAAGAAATTAACAAAGTAAAAGCACAAGCAGCAGAAAATCCTGAGAAATTCTGGGCAGAGCAAGGAAAGAATCTAGTCTGGTTCAGACAATGGAATAACATACTTGAATGGAATCATCCATTTGCAAGATGGTTTGTCGGAGGTGAATTGAATGCATCTGTCAATTGCCTTGACAGACATATTAATTCTGACGAAAAAAATAAAGTAGCCATAATGTGGGAAGGCGAAAGTGGTGAACATCGGTCTTTTACCTATTATCAGCTATATCGTTCTGTTAACAAATTTGCAAATGCGCTAAGAAATCTTGGAATCAAAAAAGGTGATCGTGTTACGATTTATCTTCCCATGGTCCCTGAGCTTCCGATAGCAATGTTAGCGTGTTCGAGAATAGGTGCAATACATAGTGTTGTTTTCTCTGGTTTCAGCGCTCAGGCATTATCTGATAGAATATATGATTCAAAATCTAAAATCATCATAACTGCTGATGGCGGATTTAGAAGAGGAAAGGTACTCGAATTAAAAAGGATTGTAGATGATGCAAGTTCCTCTATGCCATTCATTGAAAATATAATTGTTTTAAAAAGGGCTGGAAACAATATTCAGATGGGATCAAAAGATTTATGGTGGTATGATGTAATTGAAGGTACAAAATCCTACTGCGAACCAGAAATTGTGGATAGCACCCACCCTCTCTATATTCTTTATACTTCTGGTACTACTGGAAAACCAAAAGGTGTTTTGCATAGTACTGGCGGCTATCTTACCCATCTATATGCAACAGCCAAATGGGTTTTTGACTTTAAAAAGCAAGACATATTCTTTTGCACTGCCGATATTGGCTGGGTTACAGGTCATAGTTATGTAGTCTATGCCCCCTTGATGCATGGTGTCACTGAAATAATCTATGAGGGAGCACCTGATTATCCAAAACCTGATAGGTACTGGGAAATCATAGAGAAATACGGTGCAACAATTCTATACACTACTCCCACAGCTTTGAGAATGTACATGAAATATGGAAATTCTATCCCTAATTCATTTGATCTATCCTCCTTAAGCCTACTAGGGACAGTCGGAGAACCAATCAATCCCGAAGTATGGATGTGGTATTTCAAAACTATTGGAAAGGAAAATTGTCCTATTATTGATACTTGGTGGCAAACTGAAACTGGCGGCATCATTGTTAGTGCATGTAATGGAATTGAAGCCGTTCCAATGAAGCCTGGTTCTGCAACCCTTCCAGTGCCTGGAATAGATGCAGCAATTGTGGATGAAAATGGGAAACCAGTAGCTAATGGCATAAAAGGATATATTGTAATTAGAAAACCATGGCCTGGAATGTTGATGACACTATGGGGAAATGACCAAAAATATCAGAATACATATTGGGAAAAATTCCCAAATGTGTATTATGCTGGCGACTATGCACTATCTGACAATGATGGCTACTTTTGGTTTCTTGGTAGAGCAGATGACGTGCTGAAGGTAGCGGGACATCGGCTTGGTACAGTAGAACTAGAAAGTGCATTTGTATCACATAAAGCTGTTGCAGAGGCGGCTGTAACTAGTAAGGCTGATCAGAAAAAAGGAGAGTCGATAATTGCATTTTTGGTCCTTAGAGCAGGCTTCTCTGCATCTGACCTGCTTCGTGAAGAGCTTGTTAATCATATCCGAACATCATTGGGACCTATCGCATCACCTGAAGAGGTTTACTTTGTAAACAAACTTCCTAAGACTAGAAGTGGAAAAATAATGCGAAGATTGCTGAAATCTATATCAGCTGGATCTGCAATTGGAGATATAACATCACTTGAAGATGACACATCGGTACAAGAAATAAGGCAAGCCTACATCGATTTGCATAAGGAAGTTGATACAAGTTAATGTTGGAGTATATTTAAATTTAATATATTTCTATTCTGTGTTGAATCCTTCGATATATCAATTCTTTGCATATGTTATTATGTACTGTAGATAATAAATGTTGGATAAGCATCCATGCTATTAAATTTAGATGGAAATTACTGTCATCTTTGATTCCATAGTTATTTTATGTCTATTTATGAATCCTGATGTCGCAGCAATCACATATTTAGCAGCTTTTGTATTCTTATAATTACAGTTGGATGGATCTAGTATATTCTTACAAGGGGGCGCATCTTTTACCATGTACACTACGTGACCGCTTTCATCAAACCAGATCAAATCAAGGTTGTATTCTATATTTAAAAGCCACATTGAATATAGGTCAGGTTTATCATAAACTAGAATCATTGCAGAATTCAAAGGCATCTTTTCATGTCTAAACATCAACCATCTCTGTTTTTCTGCACTGGATTTTGCAACTTCTACGTTAATTAAATCGCTATTTATCTCTATTTTACCTTGTGCGAATTCTAAGCCTTTATTTTTGACTTTTAACGGAAAAAGGTTAATACCAATAGCCCCAACAACAGCTGCTATGATGATCATTGGTATTAGAAGGGCTATTTTACTAACCATGTTGAATCATAAAATAAAGCTTATAGTTCGAATTTGAACCTTACCTATCATCATATGTTTATTTTCACTTTAATAAGTTATTTTACTGATCTTGTATTCGTATGATATTGCGATATTTTAATTATGTTAATTACTTGCTATATGTTGACGATTTATATAATGAATGGAAAGGAATTAACTACTTGGAATCATTCTATTAGATGAAATATTCTGATCAAGAAAAACATTAAACCATATCTATTATGACATATAAAATAAGTAACATCAAACTAGCAAAAGCCGTGAAGTACAAAAGAGGTGGAGGTTAGATACATTAATAACCTGTTCTAAATTAGTGTGTGCTTGTTAGAATTATAGTTGATGAGAGAGAAAAAGGTAGCAGAATTCCTGATTTACTACGTCAAGCAGGCGCAATAATTGACTTTGCACAATTAAAAGTTGGTGATTATATTGTATCTTCGGAAACTGCTATAGAACGTAAAACAATACGTGATCTAATTGGCTCAATTTATGATGGGAGATTATTTGTACAATGTTCAGAACTCATACAACACTATTCCAAACCCTTGCTGATCATTGAGGGAAATATTGTAGATCTTCTCGATTTTTCTACAAATATTGATGATGATCAATTAAAAATACTGACAGAAAGAATCCCTCTAGCATATAATGCGCTAGCAGAAATAGCACTAGATTTCAGAATTCCGATAATACATACACCGTGTTCTGAATATACATCGCAGTTACTTGTTATTTTAGTAAACAAATCACTTCAAGTAAAACGAAGCAGTGGTCCTCTTTTAAAAAGGATAAAGAAATCTAATCCTGTATACAATCAACAACTGTTAGTTCTCTCTTCAATACCTGGTGTAGGTGATAAACTGGCAGTAAGAATGCTTGACAAATTTCATACACCACAACGTGCACTGAATGCGTCTATTGCAGAACTAGGAAGAATTTCTGGCTTTGGGATTGCTCGTGCAGAAAAAATGCGAAAAATTCTAGATTATCCATATAATGACAAAATGGCGCTGAGCCAAACGACCCTTTTAGACACTACTGATCAGAAAAAGTCAAACGAAAATATTTAAAACAAACAATTTTTATACTTTCAAGAATAATTTCCATTCTTCAGAAGATCTAGTATGCATATGTTATACATAGTCAGATCTTTGTAATAAGGACATATAGTTAGAATGTAAAAGGCCTGGGCTGGATAACTTATAAACATAATTTGCTATGCATTCATTTTAACGTACAAGAATGTTATTTAGTATTTAGATAAATAAATAAAATCACTAGTCTATTAGAACGATTGAAGATATTGTGTATTAATATTACTCGTAATATAACAGCTAATCTTACAATCAGTTATTAACATGAGCCATATTTAAAACGATGTTTGCGTGTTATTAGTTAATTCTTATGCAGTCTATTCTTATTATAAATTGTGTCGATATATTAAAATAAATTTCTTAATACATTCTGACAGATAGGAATTTATGAAAATTAAGTTTGGTGAATTGGCACTATTGTTTGCTTTTGGAATACTTCTTTCTGCTGCTTGGAGTAACATTGCTGTGTATGCACAGAATAAAACTGCAACTAGCATTACATCATCTGTATCATCTGCAAATCCAGCACAACATGTTGCAAAAATAAAAATCACATCACCTACTAGAGGTCAGCAAGTACCAGTAGGAAAAGACCTTACAGTATCTGGAACATCTATAGATAATGCAACTTCTAATGATTGCAAAGTATCTGTTATTGTAAATAAAGTAAGACCATATCAGAATGCTACTGCTGCTGGAGCTGGAGGAGCAGCTGATTATTCAAAATGGAGCTTTGTGCTTACATCAAAGTATACTACAATTAAACCAGGTGAGAATAGAATTACATCTAAATATGAATGCGCAAATGATCCTAACGCGAATTTATTTTCAAGTGTAAATGTTACAGGAGTACCATCCAGTACTAATAGTACTACAACAGGAGTCGCCGCGACAACAACAAAGACAGTCGATGCTGCTACTACTACTGTCACTAAACCATCTGCTACTACGCCTCAGGCGCAGACAACAAAGGCTAGTACAGCAGCAAAAGAACAGCCGCAACAGCATCCTGTAACTGCAAATAGTAATAATCCTGCTTCATCAAATAATGCAGAAGCACAAAGAGTGGCTCCGGTTAGCAGTGTTAACAACAAGCCATTATCATCAACATCCACATCATCTATAGCACCACAGGTAAAGGCAATAAACCGACAACTACCGCAGCAACCACCAAAAATGATAACAGTAAGTAACAACACAGATGGGCAAAATAGCAAGTTAGCATCATCTTCACCAGTGATCGCATCCGACAAGATGATGTATCTTGGCTATCCTGGGTCTGCTACTAATAATAAGTATTTGACAGATAAGGACGCTATGGGTCCTAAATCAACCACACGCGTCAGTAACACTGATACTACCACAGATAACAGTTCGACAAATAAAGGTAGTGTCGATATTAAATATCGCCCACATGATGTTACTAGGTATTTGACAGATAAGGACGCTATGGGTCCTAAATCAACCACACGCGTCAGTAACACTGATACTACCACAGATAATAATCATAACGATGTATCTACAAGTCAAGTCAACATCAAGAGGAACACTGGGAACGCCAATAGTAACTTCATTTTCCCATTTTCATATCCATAATAGTTATTTGTCAAACTGAAAACTTTTTATTTTGTTTCATTCATAGCAGGAACCCTCATTTGTTAAACTATCATAAAAGTATTGATGGATCGCTAGGCAACTGTAAGATGGCGGATATTATATTGCAATGAAGCTGAACACTATGTAAAACATCCTGAACTAAAGACCCAATATTTAAAATATATTTAAGGACCACCAAATGATCGAAAAACATATTATGCTAACAATGTAAGCGAAAACGTCTCAATACGAAAGAAGGATAAGATAATGTATTTATGTCTTTATATGATGTCCATTGTAGTAAATTATTATCCTTCCCGAGGTTTTGAACCAGGTACTGAGCTGCCAGCACTACCCTGTGCTCCACGAATCATTTGATTAATTTTATTTTCGACCTCTTTTAGATTATCTTTTACTCTTGTTTCCTGCTTTGCAAGAACCATTACTCTTGTGTTCGATAGTTCTTTCTTTTCTTCTAATTCCTTTATAACGTCATCTTTCTTTGATTTGATCAATAGTGGGCCGGCGCTTTTATATACAACATCCTCGATACCTGTCTTCTTTATCTCTTCTAATGCTCTATCAGTTTCAGCAACTTCCAGTTCTACTTGTTGTTTTTGCATCATAATTGCCTGTAAGTTCTGCTGAAGCTGTTGTAAGCGTGCTACTTGCTCTCTAAGCCAGGGAGGAAGTTCTTGTTCACTCATGTTACTACGCTTCTGATGTAATTTACTAACATAAAATCATACCGTTAATTAAATTATGCATTTGTATGCTGCATTCACCAATCTTAAATAAGAGTTAATTATTGCACGCAGCTTTGGAATATCATCACTCTCAACTTCTATCAATAGATCAGGGACATTAATAGAAATTCTTGTAACTACCCCTGAATCAGAGGAATATCTAATTTCAGGATCTAATGCAGAATAAATGGATTTTGCAATAAGTGTAGATTTACCGATTGGTGCTCTAAAGGCGATTTGTATTCTTGCTTTGTAATTTTTCGATATCAATGTCGTAAGCGCCGCCTGCAACCTTGTAATTGCATTTTGGGCAATGCCATATGCCTGGCGCAATTCTGTCAAATCTTAGAGAACCACATAATGGACACCGTCTTTTTTGTTTCAACGTACGGTATACCATTCCGTACCTCTTTCGTACAGTGGCTCCAAATTTCACACCTAAACCTTTGATAGTTGTAGGACCTCGTTTTCTTCTACTGACCACTACTGGACAACTCCTTTAGCTTGGTTCGTATCCCCTCTCCTTTAATTCTTGCTGTTTCTGCTGCCTTTTTTATTTGTTCAATCGTAAACGCGCCAGTCGATCCCTTTTGCATGGCAGTAAAATGCCCATCGGAATTAGTGGTTATAGTGATTCTTGCATTCATGGATGCTTCTTCTTCTGAAGTGGGGTCCAAAATTACTGCATCCCCAATTCTTACTGCGGTAATTGATATGGGTATGGTGGTAATCGGCGGATCCTGTGTATTTCCAGTATCAACCACTTTGCCATCTTGTATTTCAAAAATAGGGAGCTTGCTACTGATTAATGCTGAAACTACTGCATAGGAAGTAGCATCAAATAGATTGCCATCCGTATTGATGATACTACAATCAACAAATATTGTATAGACAGTTTTCCCTGGAATTAAAACTAATTTATCTA
>JBKPMB010000141.1:0-9796 GCA_046731995.1 Thermoproteota archaeon
TTGAAAAAGCGGGTGATATAATCACAAGCAGAGACGCAATCATATATATTAGCAAGAGAATTGCTCCAGGGATGCTTGAGGAATTCCAAATAAAGCGTGCTGAAACCTTGCTTGATTGGGGATTGCTACCACATCTTGGCAAAAACCCTGACAATAGGCATGAAAAAGCACTTTTCCTTGGAGAAGCTACCAGCAAGTTGATTGAGTTAAAGCTACAGTGGATCGATGCTGATGACAAAGACCATTATGGTAACAAGGTTATAAAGTTCGGAGGCCAAATGTTGGCTGATCTTTTTAGAACTGCGTTTAGAAACCTAATAAGAGATATGAAATATCAACTAGAAAGATCTGGGCAGAAACGCGGTATTAATGCGGTCGCTGCTGCAGTTAGACCAGGTATTATTTCAGACAAGCTGAATAATGCTATTGCGACTGGCAATTGGGGGCGAGGTAGGGTAGGCGTAACCCAATTACTAGATAGAACAAACTATATGTCAACCATAAGCCACTTGCGTAGGATTCAGTCACCCCTTAGCAGAAGTCAGCCAAACTTTGAGGCAAGAGATTTACATGCTACACATTTTGGCAGGATTTGCCCTGCAGAAACCCCGGAAGGATCCAATTGTGGTCTTGTAAAGAACCTGGCGCTTTCTGCAATCATTTCTGTTAGCGTAGCTTCTGCTGAAATTGTAGAAAAATTGTATGAACAAGGGGTGCAGCAAGTTGATGAGGCTAGTGACAGAATAAGAAGCATCGGCACTAGGACATTTGTAGATGGGCGATTAATCGGATATGCTGAAGATGGACAGCATCTGTCTAATACATTGAGGGCAATGAGGAGAGCCGGAAAGATTCATCCTCACGTTGGGATTTACCTGTACTCGTCGTTGAATAATAATGCTACGAAGAGGTTATACATTAGTTGCAATGCAGGTCGAGTACTAAGGCCATTGGCGATAGTCGACCAAGGTAAAGTATTGATGAAGAGCGACATAATAGAAAAGGTCGCAAAGAAGTTCCTCTCATGGACCGACCTTCTCTATATGGGCATGATCGAATTGGTCGACGCAAACGAAGAGGAGAATTCTTACGTGGCTATGGATCCAAAGAAAGTCGATAGCCTTCATACACATTTGGAAATATTTCCATCTGCAATTCTCGGAGTAGGAGCTTCGATTATACCCTATCCCGAACATAACCAATCACCTAGGAACACCTATGAGAGTGCAATGGCAAAGCAGAGTTTGGGATTTTCTACGCCTCTAATGAACGCTAGTACATATGTGAGACAGCACTTTATGCTTTACCCGCAGGTTCCGATGGTGAGTACAAAGGCAATTAGCTTATTAGGACTAGACGACCGCCCTACTGGTCAGAACTGTGTCGTAGCCG
Source organism: Thermoproteota archaeon (assembly GCA_046731995.1). Classification (GTDB taxonomy): domain Archaea; phylum Thermoproteota; class Nitrososphaeria; order Nitrososphaerales; family Nitrososphaeraceae; genus JAFAQB01. Next base: position 1,393 of record JBKPMB010000141.1, read on the forward strand.
TTTTGCCATTTGAAGGTTATAACATTGAAGATGCTGTGGTTTTTAACAAATCCTCTATTGACAGGGGTATAGGAAGAACTTTTTTTTACAGAGTATATGAAGCAGAAGCCAAACAATACCCTGGTGGAATGAAAGACAATTTTGAACTCCCCGCTTCCGACGCAAATATCAGGGGATATAGGGGTGAAAAAGCATACCGTCTACTAGAACAAGATGGAGCAATTATGCAAGAATCGGTAGTAGCGGGTGGTGACATATTAATCGGCAGAACATCTCCACCTAGGTTTATGGAGGAATACAAAGAGTTCGAAGTTAAAGGACCTTACCGTAGAGATACCTCGGTTGGTGTTCGACCTTCTGAGAATGGCGTTGTTGACTCGGTTATTATGACGCAGTCTGTCGAAGGAGGAAAAATGTACAAAATAAGAGTGAGAGACATGCGAGTTCCAGAGATTGGCGATAAATTTGCCTCAAGGCATGGCCAGAAGGGAGTAATCGGGATGCTCGTCAATCAGGAAGATTTGCCATACACTGAAGATGGCATTGTCCCTGATGTTATGATAAATCCGCATGCCTTTCCATCAAGGATGACGGTCGGCCAATTTATGGAGTCCTTGGGAGGCAAAGCAGCCTCAGTCCTTGGCAGAATAGTAGACGGGTCTGCGTTTCTCGGCGAGAAATTAGCTGAATTGAAGGGCGCATTAGAGCAGTACGGGTTTAGGTATACAGGAAAAGAAATAATGTACGATGGTAGGACCGGAAAGAAATTTCCTGCTGATGTTTACATAGGTGTCGTATACTATCAAAAGCTCCATCATATGGTGGCAGATAAAATACATAGCAGAGCTAGGGGTCAAGTTCAAATGCTAACGAAGCAGCCTACTGAAGGTAGAGCTCGAGGCGGAGGACTAAGGTTTGGAGAAATGGAAAGAGATTGTCTTATTGCATATGGTGCCTCAATGATGTTGAAAGATAGGTTACTTGAAGAATCTGATAAAGCAGAGGTAAATGTTTGCGAGCGCTGTGGTTTGTTATCATACTATGACATCAAACAACGAAGGTATATTTGTAGGGTCTGCGGTGACAAGGCGAAAATTTCTTCTGTCATAATTGCATATGCATTCAAATTGCTCTTGCAGGAAATGATGAGTCTCAATGTAGCACCGAGGTTACTCGTTAGGGAGAAGGTATAATAGGGTATATGAGTGAGTGAGAAGATTTGGAGGAGTCAATAAAAATTCTTGATGGTATAAAGTTCAGCGTATGGTCACCAGTGGAAGTGCGCAAATTTAGCGTGGCAGAAATAACGGCTCCAGAGACGTATGATGAAGATGGTATGCCGGTTCAGGGGGGGCTTATGGACAACAGACTGGGTACATTGGAGCCTGGTCAAAAATGTTCCACTTGCGGTAATACAAGCGTAAAATGTCCTGGCCATTTTGGTCATATAGAATTAGCAGAACCCGTGTTGCATATCGCATTTGTTGATGATATACATAAACTTCTGCTAATAACATGCAGATCATGCAACCGAATAAAATTAAAAGCTGAAGAGCTTTCTAAATATAAAACTCTCAGAGATAGCAAGGCAGCATATGCTGTAATCACGCTTGAAAATGCCAAAGACGAAATTATAGAAAAATCAAAAAAAGTAAAGGTCTGTCCTCATTGCAAAAAGGATCAGTATGACATAGTTTTTACTAAACCGACTATATTTGTAGAGAAGACTGATGCTGGAGAAAATAGGCTTTTACCAATTACGATTAGAGAAAGGTTAGCTCATATTCCTGATGATGATTTGATAGTTCTAGGATATAACCCTAGCACTGCGAGACCTGAATGGTTTGTGTTACAAGTTCTTCCGGTACCTCCTGTCACGGTCAGGCCTTCTATCATCCTCGAAACCGGTATCAGATCTGAAGACGATCTAACACACAAGCTTGTAGACATAATCAGAGTAAATCAAAGGCTAAAAGAAAGCAAGGAAGCAGGAACGCCACCGCTAATTGTTCAGGATCTGGTCGATCTGCTTCAATATCATGTTACAACTTACTTCGATAATGAAGTCTCCGGAATACCACAGGCTCATCACAGATCCGGACGACCACTTAAAACTTTGACGCAGAGGCTAAAAGGCAAAGAAGGACGATTTAGAGGTTCGCTATCCGGTAAAAGGGTCGACTTTTCAAGTAGAACTGTAATCTCCCCAGATCCCAATTTAATGATTTCAAATGTTGGTGTGCCAGTAGACGTTGCAAAGAAGCTTACTATTCCTGAAACTATCTCACAATGGAATCTCGAAAGACTGAAAAAACTCGTTATCAATGGTCCGAACATATATCCTGGTGCGAATTATATAATTAGACCTGACGGAGTGAAAATCAGGTTAGATTATGTCACAGATAGAAAGATCGTTGCCGACTCTTTAGCGCCAGGATACATGGTAGAAAGGCACCTGTCAGATGGAGATATTGTTATCTTCAACAGACAGCCGTCCCTTCATCGTATGTCCATTATGGCACATTATGTTAGAGTATTACCATACCGTACATTTAGGCTTCATCCTGCTGTTTGCCCTCCTTATAATGCAGATTTTGACGGAGATGAAATGAACCTTCATGTCCCTCAAAGCGAAGAGGCGAGAGCCGAAGCAGCACTTCTAATGAGAGTTCAGGATCAATTGATTTCTCCTAGATATGGAGGGCCAATTATTGGCGGTATCAGGGATTTTATTACCGGTGCATTCATATTAACTCGGGACGAGTCTAAACTTACCAGAGAGGAATTTGCTAATTTGGCATTAATAGGCGGTTACAGAGGAAGTCTTCCCGCCCCAAAGATAATAAGCGATGGCAACAAGTTCTATTCTGGTAAACAGCTTTTCTCACTATTCTTCCCCAAGGATTTCAATTTTATAATTACGTCCAAATGGAACAAAGCAGCAAAGAAGGAAGGAAAGGATGTAATCATCAAAAACGGAGAACTTGTTAGCGGAGTTATAGACAAAGCATCCATTGGTGCAGAGGAACCTGATAGTGTTCTTCATAGGATAGCAAAAGATTATGGTAACGATGCAGCAAGGAAATTCCTCGATTCTATACTTATAATGCTCAAAACATACATCACACACATAGGCTTTACATATGGCTACTCAGACTTATGGCTGAGTCAGCAAACAAATTCAGAAATCAATGATGTTATACAGAAGGCTTATGATAAGGTCCATGAACTTATTCAGCAATATAAAGATGGTACACTGCCTCTAACAAGAGGACTCTCTTCCGATGAGGCACTGGAGCTCTATATTGTAAATGAATTGTCAAGAGCAAGGGATCGAGCTGGTAGGACTGCTGACAGAGCGTTTCCGGATGACAATTCTGGTGTAATTATGGCATCGACGGGGGCAAGAGGTTCTACTCTTAATATTGGGCAGATGACTGCTGCGTTAGGTCAGCAGTCAATAAGGGGAAAGAGAATCTATAAGGGATATCATTATAGATCGCTTCCTCACTTCAAAACAAACGACACCAACCCAGATGCAAAGGGGTTTATAAAGTCAAATTACAGAGACGGATTGAGTCCACTGGAATTCTTCTTCCATGCAATGGGAGGCAGAGAAGGACTTGTGGACACGGCAGTTAGAACGCAGCAGTCAGGATATATGCAGAGGCGCTTAATCAATGCTCTCGAGCACCTAAAAATTGAGTACGATCAAACCGTAAGAGATCCACATGGTAACATTATACAATATATTTATGGAGAAGATGGAATTGATCCTGCCAAAAGTGACCATGGAGAAGCCGTGAACATCTCTAGACTGATTGAAAGTGAATCAGTGATTGACGAAGGCAGAAGGGCTACAGAAAATGACATTAAAAATATCATGCAAAAATACTCCGAAAATCTTAACCCTAGGTTAAGACATAATTTGCAAGAGGCATTGTTAGAAAACAGACTAAGTAAAGAGGGAATTGAGAAAGTACTGAAAAAAACTATTGACCTTAATGAAAGAGCTCTTGCCGAACCAGGCGAGGCAGTAGGTGTTGTAACTGCACAGTCGATTGGTGAACCGGGCACCCAGATGACTCTTAGGACATTCCATTTTGCAGGAGTAAAAGAGAGAAATGTTACACTGGGGCTGCCAAGACTAATTGAACTGGTTGATGCCAGAAAGAAACCAGTTACACCTACAATGGATGTGTATTTGGACAATGAATACAAAGTGTCAAGAGAAAAAGCGCTGGAGGTCGCAAGAGAAATTATTTTGACACGTGTAAGCGACTTGATTGAGAGGACTGATATAGATTACAGCGGCATACTTACATTTTATTTCTCAGAAGAAAAGTTATCTGAGCGGGGTTGCGAGATAAAAGAAGTCTATGAGGTACTTAAAGGTTCTAAGAAAAAATATGAAGCTTCTCTTAACGAGAAGAAGCTCCTAGTAAAGATAACTTCACCTGGTGAGCCAGACGCACAAACTCTTTTGACATTAAAGAGCAAGCTATTGGGCACCAGAGTTAAGGGTGTGCCTGATATTGAAAGAGTGACTATAGTAAAGCAAGATGACGAATGGGTGATCCAAACCGCTGGGTCAAATCTTGCCAAGCTAGTAGCAATTAAAGGCGTGGATACTTCTAGAATTACAACAAATAACGTTTACGAAATATGGCAAACACTGGGTATTGAAGCAGCGCGTATGGCTCTTGTAAAGGAGATCACAAATACGCTAGAGGAACAAGGGCTTGAAGTGGATACAAGACATATCATGTTAGTGGCTGATCTAATGACCTCAAAGGGCTATTTACAACAAATTGGTAGACATGGTATTGCTGGAACTAAGACCTCTGTTCTAGCGAGAGCTGCGTTTGAGATTACTGTACCAACAATCGCCAGGGCATCTTTGGAAGGTCAGATCGAAACGCTCAGGGGCGTAACAGAAAATGTCATAGTGGGAGCCACTGTACCTGTAGGTACTGGTATGGTTGAACTTTATATGATGGTGAAGGAATAGAATGGTGAAGACCTTAGATAAGATACTTAAGGACTCAATTACTGCCAATAAATATAAATGTGGAACAAAGGAAGTATTACGATCGATAAAAGGATCAAAATTAATTGTATTGTCAAATACCATTCCGTCAAATATAAGATCGAAAATTGAATCGGAGGCTAATCGAGAGAATGTTCCTATATTCCCCTTCGATGGGAATTCTTTCAGACTTGCAAAATTATGTAATAAGCCCTTTAGGATCAATGCAATTGCGTTAAAGTCTGGGACAGATGCACAAATCAACTCGATACTCTCAGATATTCAATTTAAGGGTACCAACTATAGATAACGGGAACAGCAATCCAACAAAGTTTGTGACATATATTGAATTCGATCGCTATAGTTCTGATTTATGTCTATTAGCACTCGCTCTGACTCTTCGCTTCTATGTAAATCCCCGGTCATTTATCTATCCCTATTTGCAACCGATAAATCATATTTTCGCGAAGACAAGCTAAGCACATAACGATTACGATTTGGCGTGAAGACTTAAATTATACTTTATCAATCAGCATGAGTTGTTGTTATTTGATGCTATCAAACCATGAATGCTTCCACAGTTTTACAGGTAGGTGTTGTAAGCAATGACAGAGAAAATAAAGTTAACGTCGGACGAATTACGACTGATATCACTGTTTCAGAGCATTACAGGCGCCATTGCAAGAGATTGTGTAGTAGATGATAAAATGGATAGAGTAATTTTCATTGTAAATAAAGGACAGATGGGTCTAGCGATAGGGAAGGGCGGAGCAACGATCAGGCAATTACAAAATGTAGTAGGAAAAAAAGTGGAACTAGTCGAATACTCAGACGACGCTTCGGAGTTTATAAGAAACATACTCAATACTGACATGATAAATGAGATCCGGATAAATGATAGGATCGATGGGACGAGGCAGGCTATTGTCATTGTAGATCCTAAAAAAAAAGGTGTGGTTGTTGGGAGGGAAGGACGAAATGCTGAAAAGGCAAGATTACTTGCAAAACGATACTTCCAAATATCCAATGTTCTTATAATTAGTGAGGATAGATCTGCTATGCATAATGATCAGGTGAATATATAAAAGTGGCCAAATCTCCATTAGGTCTGTTTGCAGGCCGTGTTTTAAAATCAAAAAGGAAAAGATCTAGATGGGCGAACAAATATTTTAAGCGAAGGATGCTGATGCTAGATAAGAAAGCTAACCCGCTGGAAGGGTCACCGCAGGCGAGAGGAATAGTCTTAGAAAAAGTCGGCATTGAATCTAAGCAACCTAATTCTGCTGTGAGAAAGTGCGTCAGAGTACAGTTAATAAAAAACGGCAAATCTATCACAGCTTTCCTTCCACGCGATGGCGCTTTAAATTTCGTTGATGAACACGATGAAGTTATACTGGAGGGCATAGGCGGTTCAATGGGGGGTGCTATGGGCGACATACCCGGCGTACGGTGGCAGGTATTCAAAGTTAATGGTGTGTCCCTTAATGAGCTAGTACGAGGAAGAAAGGAGAAACCACGGAGGTAACTATAGTCAATGGGTAAAGAGAACGTAAACATGTTGTTATTTAACAAGTGGGATACCAGCGGGATTGAGGTAACAGACCTTGGTCTGCAAAGGGTTATATCGCTTAAGCCTTCGGCAGTTATTCCTATAAGCTTTGGAAGACATGAACATCAAAGGCTGAAGAAGGCTGACGTAAACCTAATAGAAAGGCTTGCAAACAATCTTATGCATTTTGGAAAAAGATACGCAAAGAACACCGGTAGGATGGGAGGTAAAAAAATGAGGGTTTTGAACACAATTAAAACTGCACTCGATATCATATATTTGGAAACTAGCAAGAATCCTGTTGAGCTACTAGTAAAAGCAATTGAAAACTCCTCACCAAACGAGGACACTACTCGCATTGTTTATGGTGGGGTAGTTTATCATGTCTCAGTAGATGTCGCACCATTACGCAGGGTTGATCTTGCACTCCGTTTTATAGCTGAAGGCGTAAAGGAATCAGCCTACTCTAACCCACGCGCAATTGAAGAGGCTTTAGCGAGCGAGATTATTCTTGGGTCTCGCAATGATATGGCAAGCCATGCAGTAAAGAAAAAGAATGAGCAGGAACGTATCGCAATGGCTTCACGATAAAAAAAGAAAACAAAAAGAAAGAAAAAATAGAAAGGGAGAAAGAAGAAGTGATAACACCTATGACAAATGCTTTCTTCCTTTCGCTGCAAGAACTTATTGATGGTAAACGATAGATGCGAATTTCTGTATTTTAGAAACAACAGCCAGATGCAACGCACGTCAACGTAATATCCCTTTTTTTTGTATATAGGGAAATGGATAAGGTCAAGAAAGAAATAAGATAATAACTGCAGACATCATGGTATCCTTTTGACATCAATAGTTAAATAATCGCTGGGTATTACTCAAAATACATACATGAGTACCAAAAACGGATCTATTTTTACTAAATCTGCTCTGATGAGCACTTCGTCTGGAAAATCCATATTGAAGCAGATATTTTTCAGGCAGTTAGGATATAAGCAGTTTAATAAGTACAAAATGAAAACAGAACAAGAATTCCCCGAATTTACAAAAAGATATCTCTTATCTCTACATGAAGTTATTGTTTCCGATCCTAATCCTTCTGACACAATAAGAAAATTCATAGAGGAGTCAGGTTCTTCAGAATTTGCATTAGATGAACAAAAGATAAACGATATTAAATCCAGACTGTCAAAGCCGGAGATACTTGCTGACAGAGTAGGAAGGATTCTAAATTCGAATTTCGTAAAGATGACTTTTCCTGTGTTTACAGCTCTATTCGACGGTGCCTCAGATTATTTGAAAGAGAACATGCTACTTGAAACTAGAGACTCAATTATTGACGGTCACATGATCGCAATAGACTTGAGCGAGCCAATGGATAGAATCGTTGACAGAGATGAAGATCTTGAATTCCTAGACGACTATAGACTAATGTGTCCATATATCCTTGAGATTGCAAGACAGAAAATATCTCAAGGGGGAGATTCTGTGTTGAAGGCATTTGAGGAAGGATTTAAGGATGCAAGAATCGGTCAATACGTCGATTCCAAGTTGAAAAACAAACCAGAATCTATATCTGATGAAAGTATGATTACGTGCTATAAGAAATATCGTGCGGTGATGGGATCTGCTGGTAGGAATATGGCTTTAAATCATAGACCACTTGCAGACATTTATCATTTAGGCATGGCAAGGGCAGGTGAATGTGTAGGCTGCGGTAACGAAATCGAAGACGCAATAAAAAACGGTTCAATTAAAATTCCGTCATGGCCATTATATTATTCGTTAAATGTTGGGGATATAAAGAGAGGTTTTGAACTTACAATGAA
>JBKPMB010000142.1:0-2577 GCA_046731995.1 Thermoproteota archaeon
TAATAGGCGCAAGACTGTGGACAAGATAGTAAGCATTTTTTCTATAGCTTGTGTTTTTGCTGCCATAATCCCATTGGGAAGTATATTACTAGAGGTAATAAAAAATGGCGCTTTAGCAATCAGCTTGCAGTTATTGACCCAACCTCCAGGAGCAATCGGTTCTACATTAGAAAATAGCGGAGGTATTGCTCCTGCTATTCAGGGGACATTGATTGTTGTTGGATTAGCGTCAGCAATAGGGGTTCCAATAGGAATTCTTGCCGGCATTTACCTATCAGAATTTGGATCGAGCACTAAGTTGTTTCCACATGCAGTTAGACTATTTAACGATGTCCTTACTGGTTTACCTTCAGTAGTGATTGGAATAGTTGGATATATAACAATAGTAGTTACCATTGGCTCATTTTCAGTCTTGGCTGGAGCCTTTTCTTTATCCATAATTATGATACCCATAGTGGTGAGAGTTACTGAAGAGACACTCAAGATTGTACCAAATTCAATTCGCGAGGCTGGTTATTCACTTGGGATTTCACGGTGGAAAATAACATTGTTTGTGGTTCTAAAAAGCGCTAAAAGTGGAGTTCTCACAGGCATTGTACTAGCAATATCAAGAATTGCAGGGGAAACTGCACCTTTAATTATGACCATTCTTGGTACAAGTTTGTTCTTTACAAATTTTGACAAGCCAATTGATGCCTTACCTCTTAGAATATGGAGGCTAGCCTCGCAACCATACGATACAGCTCACTCTCAAGGATGGGGTGCAGCTTTGCTACTAATAATCATTGTGTTAATCGCAAGCTTGGTTCTAAGACTTTTGGTTCAGCGCAAAGGATTTAGGGTTAAGGCGTTGAATGTATAGTTATCTATATAGATCTATATTATCTATATAGACAAGGCATATGTATAGATAATGATGAGGATATGTGGCTTGACAGCTGACGAAGCTATACATGATCGTTTACTAAAGGTAGAACCATCGAAAAAAGACAAGGATCATGATCAGCTATTGTACAAGTATAAGGTATCTATTAGGAACCTTGACGGATGGTTTGGAACTAAACAAGTATTAAAAAATATTAATTTAGATATAAAACCAAACGTTGCAACAGCTATTATAGGACCCTCAGGATGTGGCAAGACAACACTTATCCGTTGTTTAAACCGCATGCATGAGATGACTCCAGGTGCAACTGCAAGAGGCAGTGTAGTGATCGATGATATTGATATCTATGACAAATCTGTTGATCCGGTAATTATAAAAAGACGGGTTGGAATGGTTTTTCAAAAACCAAATCCATTTCCTACAATGAGTGTTTATGATAATGTAGCAGCCGGACTAAAACTAAACGGTATCAAAAATAAGAGATTAATCAATGATATAGTTGAGGAAAGTCTTAGAGGTGCTGCTCTTTGGGATGAAGTAAAGAATGAACTTGATAAACCTGGAATGGGATTATCAGGAGGTCAGCAACAACGTCTATGTATTGCAAGAGCGCTTGCAATGCAGCCAGAGGTATTGCTAATGGATGAACCGACTTCTGCACTAGATCCTATAGCATCTTCCAAAATCGAAGAGCTTATACATGAATTGAAAAAAGATCTGACGATAATTACTGTCACGCACAATATGACGCAGGCTGCAAGAGTATCAGACTATACAGCTTTTATGTACCTTGGAGAATTAATTGAATATGGACCAACAAATCAAATATTTAAGAATCCTCAAAAAGAACTAACAGAACGATATATATCAGGAAAATTCGGATAGATAATGTATTTAAGTTGCATTTCAGTCACAATCATTTTAACTTAAAGAATTTCTTTTCTTATACGGGATTGTTGTTATTATATGACTCGTCTTTTAGATCTTGGCCTTGACCGAATACGTAACATTATTATGGACATGGCAAAACTATCTGAGAATTCTGTATCTACTGCAATCGACTCGTACCAGAGTGGAGCTCCTACAAAAAAACAAATTTTTGATTGGTCAGAAAAATTAAGAGTCTTGCAAGAAGAGGTATCCGATCTTGCAGTAGAGCTAATTGCACGTTACCAGCCTGTAGCCAGTGATCTTAGATTTATCAAGTCTTGTATGGAGATTTCATATGGATTTTCCAGATTTGGACGCTATTCATATGATATAGTAGATGTCCTTGAAACAATGGGCTCCATAGCTGACTGTGATAAATCTGCGGTATCAGAAATGTCAAAAATCGTAATGGAAATGATAGCTATTAGCTTACAAGCTTTACAGTCCCGGGATAAAAATGCAGTAGAAAAACTCTATCAGATGGACAACATTGTGGATGCATTATATAGAAAGTACCTTAGAGATATAATTGGATCATCGCAAAAGCAACAACAGCAAAACAACAATCCTCCTTCTGAATATAATAATAGCCCACACTGTTATATCTCAGCTTTATTGATACTACGTTACCTAGAACGTATTTCAGATCATGCATGTTATATTGGTGATTCAGTGCATTACATAGTAACTGGCGTCTCAAGTCCTAGGCGTTAACTATATGATCTATATAGATCTATATATATTATATGATCACACTTTAC
>JBKPMB010000143.1:0-4185 GCA_046731995.1 Thermoproteota archaeon
CTATTGTACCATACATCCAGAGATGAAAGGCACTGTGATAGTTGAACCGCAATAACAAAGTATGCAGATGTTTATGCATCACTATAACAATTTTACCCTTAAAGATGGGTTTAGTCAATATTTCTTACATATTTTTTAAGTTAGGCAAGTCTTCTGTATTTATCAATATCAGATATTTTTGATGATCAATATAACGCATAAAGTGATTTTAGGAACATATCAGACACATATTTTCGCAATGCTTATCTCCATGGGAATCTCTTATCAGAGAAACTGTACTAGTCAAATAGGTTTTGAACTTTTGTCAACCTTTAACATGATTCAATTTAATCCATGTCTATTAGATTATATTTAAACAATTCATGAAAAAAGTATCCACTAATTGTTAATATCGTTAATAAATTTATGAATCATCCACTAATCGCTTACATTGCAATATATAATAGCAAAAAAGAGTAGCCTTGAAGGAATCAAAATTAATTGTTAATGCACTGAAATTTAAGATACCATATTAGTAATGCATGTATAAGAATATGACACCTTAAAATATGGCATTTTTTAACATTTCATTGATGGCAAAAATTGTGATAGGTAAAACCTCAGATATCACTGATGGGAAATTAACTCATGTAACTGCTAGCGGAAAGGAGATTCTAGTTACAAAGATAGGAGGAAATTATTATGCAATGAATAATATTTGTAATCATGCTGGGGCTGAGCTACACGAAGGCGAACTCAATGGCAAGGAGTTGACTTGTCCGTGGCATGGCGCAAAATGGGATGTCACAACGGGTAATTTAGTATGGTTTCCACAAAAATTGAAGCCTGAAGAGTCTTTTAAAGTAAAGGTAGAAGATGACACAGTATATGTAGAGATCTAGCATGACAAACACAATTGTTTAGAAAAAACAGATGCATACAGAGAATCTTTAATAATAATATTAAGATGTATTAAGCTTTAGATTGGATAGTACTTTCGTTATAGCACATATACAATTCTTTAACGTGTTTTTCATTACAATTTAAAATTACAATTGATATGTCTTCACTGCGATCATACAAAATTTGATTTACGTCCCAGCATTGAAATAACGTCATGTTACTTCTCGAGGGTATTAAATTACTAATAGCAAATGATTTGGATATATGCTCATTACCAATTTACCTATTTTTCCTTATACCCCAAATGACTATAACGCCCATAAAACAAAATACTCCTAATACCGCCCAGATAAATAGACTATTATAGATACGTACTACCTCTTCAATTGTCATGCAATGTTATCCCTATAAGTCAATGAATCACACCTATATCAAGTTAGCAGTTATGCAAGTAATAATGCTGTGTATGCAATAAAATCAATTCTATATACACAACAATGTTGAATAGAAAATGGGAGACATGTCAACTACATCCGAGCAAATGTTTTATGGTATCAATTGTCTAAAAAAATTTATGGATGAAGAAAACTGAAGTTAAAATGAGCAAGAAAAATAAATAAAAAAAATAGTCAATAAAAAATTCTTTTTTGTCTATGTCACCTATCCAATGAAAGGAAGTGGCGAGGTAGATGCAGTATTGTCGTTTACATGCTGTCCCATGGAATGCATCGAAGGCATTGATGACGCCATATTTGTTATTGCTGCTGATGATCTATCTTGGACATTGAACATACCCATCCATCCTAAATTAGTAAACCTATTGATATGAGCATGGAACATGTACATACCTGGTTTGTCATAAGTAAATTCAATTATTCCTCTATCTCCTTGTCCTAAAGTGAGGATATCTGTCTTATAAGCAGGATTCGTTGCAGTTCCAGATGGATAATATTCAAACATATTTCCGTGTAGGTGGAATGAGTTTGCAACATCAAATTCTAGCATGTTCACTAAATAGATCCTATATTGTTGACCGGTAACTAGCTGTATAGGTTGGTCTCTATACAGAAAGGCATCACTATTGACAGTGTAAATTTGGTTGTCTACACCTTCATCCGATTTAGTAGCCTCACCAAAGTTTGTGCGTAATTCTGTAGTTGTGGGTGGATGCTGTAAAGGTCCACTTGATGGTGCATAGTCATCTACCAAATTATAGCCATTCATAAGCATTACCATCTCCTTTGCTGGCGTACGAGGTACCTTGGGATCTATAATCATTACACCATATAACCCATGATTAAGATGTGTTGTTATAGGCTCTACGTGACAATGGTAAGGATATACGCCATATGGAGATGCAACAAAGCTGTATGTAAAATGACCGCCCGGTGGAATTGTACCAGCAGGTCCAGTCATTCCATCCACATCTCCTGAATGAATAGAGTGCATATGCATAGAGTGAGCATGTGTTGAAGAATTTGAATTATAGACTGTAATTTGTACATGGTCACCTTCAGTCATTCGCATTGTGGGGCCAGGGATTGTGTCATTAAATGTCCATGCATTAAATAATACGGGATCGTTTGTACTAATATCTGAAATTGGAAGTGTGTTATTTTCAGAAACAATTAAACTAAATTGTCTGAGTTTTGTACCATTATTAAGCGTACTAACATGTCCACAGTTGAAATATGTAAGATATTGGATTGGATTAGGACGTTCACTTAAATTCTTTGCACAGTTTAGTCCTTCTGGTACAGAAGCCATATTAGGTGTTGAGTTAAGAGTTGACTCAATTAGTTGTGTGGTTTGTGGTGTTTCTGTAGGTATTGGAGGTGGTTGTTCTACTTGTTGCTGCTGGTCTGATTGCTGCTGGTCTGATTGCTGCTGGTCTTGTGTTGATTCGCCAGAACTAGTATCGGTGTTTTTACTACTTTTATTTTTAGCTGTATCTCCACTATTTCCTGCTCCTAACGTAAGTGCTTTATTATCGCTTTTAGCAGCGTATACAGTACTAAGGAATGATGAATTTGGTCCAAATCCCACAGCATATAGCGAGAGTATCGTCATAAGCATAACGGCCATGAGAGAAGTGCACCATCGTTTTTCCTTTATAGAGTACTGGATTTTTTTAAAAAAATCTAACATCTTAAAGAACGCAGGTAAAAGTTCCTCTATAAAAATGTACATATCTACGAGGAAACAATTATCTATAAAATACTTAGAACAAATATTAGAAAAATCTTACTAATTTATCATATACAATTGTGGGAGACCATTGCTAAGAAGTACTTTTCAAGATTATCTAAAAGACAAATTTTTAGAATCTACTTCTGGGTTTAAAATATGTAAATTCACTACTTGTACTGTACAGCAGATATGCGCGGGCGGATGTTCACATGCCATCATGCTATAAATATGCATACAAATATAAATATATATGAATTGTACAGAATATAGATCTATATTGTGACCTTTTGTATTGATAAAGTTTGCACAATGTCATCACTAACACTTTTAGAACAGATTATACACAAGAATGATAACGAGCATACATATTAAGGAAAATGTAAATATATCTATCTTTGTTCATGAATTAGTTCAAAGCCTTGACCTTTTAAAATACAAAAACTATGCATAAGTGCATGTTAAGTTAACTCTCTAGTTAGTGGTAAATGTAATATAAGAACCTGTGGATAATTATAAAGATTCAAAAAAGGAAAGAGAAAAGATTGCTTATTTTCTTACATTTGCGATAGACATCATTTCATCAAATTGATTATACATTTGTAACAGGCGTAAACCTTTTTCTGTTGTTCTGAACAGCTGTGTTTCATCATCATATTCTAAGACATCCTTTTCTAATAGTACTGTTAGATATTCTTTCAGCTGTGCATACGACAGAAATGCTTTGTACATTATTTTTGTCTTTGTAGCTCCACCATTTGCTGCTTCTAGAATTAATGCTACGATGTCAGTTCTGCTTCTATATTTCATAAGAATGTTTTATCGGATCTGGTATTTATAAGGAGCCGTACTTTCGATCATCTTATTTGATCATATTATTCGATCGATGAAGTGATCATTGTACTAGATCAGTTTACGCCTTCGTCAATAAGGTAGATCTAAGCTCAGATTCATAATACATATCACAATTACTAAACCACAGTGAATATTAAAAATTAGTACCTTTTTAAGAAATAACCATGTGTATTTGACAAATTACTCGTTACTTTACTTTTTTTGAAATGCAGAAAACATCTCACTTAAATATGTCCATTTAGAATTTGAATAAGCACATGT
>JBKPMB010000144.1:0-5565 GCA_046731995.1 Thermoproteota archaeon
GAGGTGTAGCCATTTGAAAGAGTAATTTAGTAAGAATGATGAAATCTAGGCTCGACAGCAACCGACAAATCCATACTACAAAAATTAGAATGTTAGGTAACTTGCTCCTATTTGCGATCCCAGGCCAGAAAAAATTATAAAGTTTACCACCAAGACAGATAACACCGTTAATGCAGATAGCATTATTCCTCTGTATCCAGCTGGAAGCATCTTTCTTTTCAACATCAATAAAAATGAAGTAGAAAGAAGCGCAGCAATTGAAAGCGAAGATATTAAGGTTGCATTAGCAATTATCTTCCCAGCAGTAGATATGCCAGGAGAAATTATGTTGATATTGGTATAGATCTCAAAAGTAATGAAGATGATAAGCCCCACGATAGCCGGAACGTAAGCATATTCGCGGCTGATCTGCGTAAAGCGACTACTTTGTTTTACAAGTTTCGCAGGTTGAACGTCTGGAATTACGGACTGTGTTGTTTGAGTTTTTCTTTCGGCCAGAAAAGATGAACCGGGTGTAAGTGACGAAGATTTTTCGTCGATTTCGCGCAGCAGTTGAAGACCCTCATGGGTAATAGAATAATGCTTGGAATCTTTAATAACGTAATTTTCCATCCTTTCTAGATGATAGTAAATTGAACCAGTTGAAAGACCAGTAGCATTTCTTATGTCTGAGAAGCCTGCTGAACCATTTCTTCCCGCTATCGCTCTGAGAATTTTGATCCGTGTACGCCGAGCGCGTAACTGAGTCTCTCCCGTCAATACGTTGATTAATTTGATTTTGTCCAGTATTTAAGTTGATAGTTAATATGTATTTGCAATTAACTGTTAATCTCGTACATATTTTGAATGTATCGCATAATCATATTAGATTATTAAAGTAAAAATCATAATTATGTTAGCATGCAATCATAATTGTCATGTTTTCGAATCGGACATGTATATTCAGTTAGCAAGACTTATAGACTTATTGTGTTGTAGTCTTTGCACTTCAAACGTGGGGTCGTAGCGAAGCCAGGCATCGCAACGGGCTCCAGATCCAATGATTGGTGGCTAGTCTTAGAAGAAACCCGTGGATCAAGGGTTCAATTGACTATTGGTTGAAGGCCATGTCAGAATAGATCCCTTCGGCCCCACTTTTTATGTCTGAACGTATTTCGTGTTTCAAAGACTAGCAGAGAAAAATCGATGGTACTCTATACATAGGCGGTGTCCTTCGACACATGTCGAAGTTTTTTTGATGAAAACAATTTTGTGAGTCAACTGTACGTCAGGGATTTCGCAACGTGTAGACCGCCGGAAGATATAATTTGTTCTATCTATTTTTGACAGTCAGAATCATTATCTATTGTCTAACATCCTTGTGCACTCATCGAATATCCCATTGCGCTACCGATGTATTATTCTGTCAATACAACATGTACAGTATATTCTTTTTCTCCATAAAAAATTCCGAAATTAGCAAGCGTACAGGTATCCATTTACTAACTATCCACTAATTCTATATAGACTATAGTAAAATCGAATATCGCGATTGATTTGTTAACTATCGGTATATTTTTATGCGTTTCTCTCCTTTTTTCGATATTGATACCATACAGCAAATCTAGTTGTACCTACTCCTATAGCAATTATCAGTAGAGTGGAAGCCAGAAATGTAGGTTTAACTACAAATCGAATTGAATCCGGCGCGGTTGAATAAAACTGACATTTGTGATAAGGTTTAGGACATTGTTTAGAAATAGGAAATGCTAATAAAACTATTATAAATGCAATTAGCAATACTAGCCCTATTGTTGATAAAATTGCTCCTGCTTTTTCTATCTCCTTTAATCTCAATATTATAATTTTGCTCTAGTTAAATTTGTTCCTTATTATAACGAGAAAAGCTGACTAGTATCCAAGGTTGCAAAGCGATATGAGCTGTTTTGTGATACCTTTACAAAGCGGTCATTATAGTAGTTGTAGCCTAGACTATTTTCAACATGGCGATGCCACAAATCGTGGATTTGATCCAAATATTCCTTTCTATTTTTGCCTTTCATCCTCATAGCTTCATGGGATAATAAATGGGATATCTTAGTGCAATTATTATCAGCAAAAAATTTTATGCGTTCACTCTCAGGCGTCTCTACTGGTGGTCTTCGCCAATGAACCATGCCGAAGTTCTCACTTGAATATCCCTCAGTTTGACAATCTGTCCAAAACGGGCTAAAATAAGCTAAATAGAAGTGGTAAATACCTTTTCCTCTTTGGACATGGTCTCTAAGAAGATAATCCAGCGACATTCTGTCAAATATTTTTCCAGTAACTACTGGTAAAATGTCAGCGTCAACCCTAAAATCTATATAGAAATGACGTTTGATCCACCAATGGTAAAACCTCGACATCGAATAAACATAGTCCCAGTCTTCATTTTGTCTTGTCTGCCATTCCTGTTTCTTTGCTACATAAATAAAAAATAACTTTTTGGTTGACAATTCCTAAAAATTGTGATGAGAAAGAATATAATAAAAACTATCCATCGCGATCGGCTAAGCAGACCGATTATTGGTCACTCGGTTTGTACGTGTTGCTTGTTAATAAGAACATTTGCACGAACCAGACTGGAGATGTTGGTATAACTTAATATCAGAGATAAGTTCTTAATTCGGTAGAGATAAAAGCAAGTGGTGTTTAGTGTGTGTCGTTCCGAAAGATAAGCGCAGTAGTTCTACTTGTTTCTAATGTGAAAAGGTCAGTCAACTTTTATAAGAATATTCTCGGTTTGCCTGTTAAAAGGCAATCTAAAGACTGGACCGAATTCTTCAACAATGGAACTGTCTTAGCTTTGCATCCTGCTAAGAAGAAAGAGAAACTTAAGTCTGCATCAAGCATGCTGATAGGATTTATGGTTAATGACCTTGATTTTTCTGTAAAGCAGCTGAAGAGGAAGAGGGTGAAGTTCTTCAAACAGCCCAAAAATGAACCTTTTGGCAAGCATACAATTATTCTAGATCCAGATGGTCATCTGATTTCAATAGCCCAATTGAAGGAAAAATCTACAGAGGGATTTGATCTTTTAGGATTGGTGGGTGCAGAGTAAACTTGCCATTACTTCCAGAATGGATTTGAAGAAATTGGCTGCGCAGCCGTGATTATCATGATAACATTTATTTTCTATAACCTGTTTAGTTTTCTGTGTATATCACTGTGCTTATTACACGATGATCTGTTGTCATACGTCGGTTACAGTCTAGGAATCTAACCGCAAAAGTTAGCGAGTTCGGACCGGAGATTCGGAAGGTTTTTCGTCGACTCCATCACCATTATATGTAGAAGCGTAATGAACGTTAGCATCTTAGGTTGGACCAAGGCAAAAGAAGATGATGTCTTGGTGATATTATAATAACAGCGCAGTCAACAACTATTTCGATCAAGATCGAAAAACGGTGGTACTGTGCATTTTTCTCTCTGTATGGAGTACGATAAAGCATAATTTGCATGTTATTGTAAGGATGATGGTAAATGCATATTAAAGACGATTTAGAACGCATTGCTAAGGGCGAAATTCTATCTGATAGCTGGAGCACAAAAGTATACTCTGTTGACGCTAGCAATTATTCGATAAGACCATCATTGATAGTATGCCCCAGAAGTCAATATGATATACAAGAAGTATGTCGATATTGTTTTTCAAAAAATATACCTGTAACGGCAAGGGGAGCAGGAACCGGTCTCCTCGGTCAGTCCCTGTCTAATAGTGTTCTTGTTGACTGTACAAAACATATGAATGACATAAGTGAAATTGGAGATAATTATGTCATAGTTCAGCCTGGCGTAGTCAAAGGTATTTTAGATAAAGAATTGAAAAAGAAAGGAAAGTTCCTCCCACCGGACCCTGCAAGTAGTAATTATTGCACGATAGGCGGCATGATTGCGAATAATTCAAGCGGAGCTCATTGTTTAGGTTATGGTAATACAATAGATTTTCTAAAAGAAATTCAAGTTACTTATTCTGATGGGAATTGTGGATTACTTGGCAGCAAAAGAAGTAGTTCTACTGAAGAATTCGGTGATGACGTAAATGGAAAGCTAATTAAAAGTTTGTTTGAATTGTTATCGCCTCACTCTGAGGCAATAAAAAAACAGTATCCTAGAGTGTCAAAGAACTCATGCGGTTATAGACTTGATGCGGTAATTGATGATGATCATCGTTTTTCTCCACAGAAAGTATTTGCTGCTTCTGAAGGTACACTAGGAATAGTGACCTCTGCTAAAATGAGTATCATAGACCTTCCACTCTGTCGTCATTTGATAGTACTAGAATTTGAAAATTTAGTGACCGCAGTACATGTTGTTCCTCTTATCTTACAGTTCTGTCCTATCGCTCTTGAATTGCTTGATCATTCTGTTTTTTGTGGCGGTCAAAGCAGGCAGGGCATAGAAACTAATTCTCCGATAACAGGTCATCAGGGTTGTCTGTTATTCGTAGAATTCGCAGGCGACAACCTTACATGCATTGAAACAAATGTGAAGTCATGCATAGACAAATTATCTTATAGATGTGATCTTCTTGAAGACGCAACCGACGAAGAAAGCATAGCGCGCATATGGCAGGCGAGAAAAAATGCACTCAACCAAGCTATGAAATTAACCGTTGGTAGTAGAAAACCAATCGGACTAATAGAAGATACAGTAGTTAGCCCCTATCTATTATCTGAATACACTCAGTATTTGCAACAACTATATGCTCGTTACAAAGTAGACTATGTAATATATGGTCATGCTGGAGATGGCAATTTACATAGCAGGCCTCTAATAAATATCAGCTGTAATTCTGAAATTGAATTGTTAGAAAGTCTTGCTCAGGATGTTTTTAAAAGTCATCAAATCAGGTGAAACTATTACAGGAGAAGATGGGGACGGACTAGCCAGAACAAAATATATCAAATATGTGTATACAAGCGAGATCGTTTCGCTTTTTAAAGAAGTAAAAAAGTTATTCGATCCAAAATTCATCATGAATCCGGGAAAAAAGTTATTCGATCCCACATTTACTAATAATATAATGATGTTTGAAGCTTAGTTTAGATTTATCTTACATGAACGACTCTAATTCCTCATTAGACCTGTGGTCTAAAATAGCATAAGATACGTATAATCAGCCCAGATGGAACTTTGAGTCATCTTAAGAAGGCCGTATTTTAATATTAAATTGTACCATTCTTTGTTATCGCAAACAAAGAAAAAAGACAAAAAATATACAATCAAAACGACAATAAAACTCATCCACAGCATCTGTGAATATAAATATAAACATAAAAATAATCGAATAAACAAATTTACAAGCTAATTTTCAGCAAATTCTCAAAATGCAAACCTCAAATGTTAATAAGCTTCATGCACAAAGGCAATCCTTGCCCATCTTAATCTTTCAGTACATCCGGATTTGATCTGCGTTTTTATTTGTCATAATATCTTATCTATGGAATGAGGGTAACCAATCTTTTCGCGTTTGTTACTATGATGTGGATAATGATTTTGATAGAAGCGGCCTTCCTAGTATATATCGTACCATTGTTGGAC
>JBKPMB010000145.1:0-5743 GCA_046731995.1 Thermoproteota archaeon
GCAGTTTAAATTCTTCCAACCATCTTTCAATCTTCAGCAGTCAACTTTATTAACATCTATATTAAATCTGGTATAGGTGAGTTTAGATAGATGACCAAGATGCTAACCGTAAATATAGATACGTCAGGCGTAGACTCTAATGAAGCTCAAGAATGGGTTAATGAATTAGCAAATGTGTATGCCGACATGGAAATTGAGGATGTGAATGTCTCCGGGAATAAGATCTCTTTTAAAGCAGGATTCTCTGGGATGGATGATACTGAACCTGAAGATATAAGGATGAAGATCGAAGAATACCTGACAATGAATGAAGCATTCGAAGTCAAGAACCTCTCTGTCAGTTAGTGAGCCGAAAGCTTGTATCTTCTATTTTCTTTACATGATTTATTCCTAGATAATTGTTCTAACATTTCATGGTTACACAGCTTTAAATAGAAAAAAGATCACGCAACGTTGAGAGAAAGTAAATGACTTGTAAAGGTATATGTATACGTCACAAGGCGCAGAAACCGGTTGGTTCTGGTCGTTATGCTACTGGACAGAAACGCTGTCAGATCTGTGAGATATTTATAAAATGGGATGGACTTTGGTGTCCATGTTGTGGATATAGATTAAGGACAAAGCCAAGGAATCTGAAATATAAGGCTAAGTTAAGATCAAGAAAGGTAGAACCGATCGAAGCAACAGCTATAATTCGCTAGATTTTCAAGGCAATTTTACTTGCTTTGACAATATAGGCGTACATCTTTTGCATTCGTTGTATGTCATTGTCCAAATCCATAGAAATCTGGATTAGTTTTAAATATTTGCTATAAAATTTTTTACTTTTCTTAGCTAGGCTGTTTCTACCAATTTTACCAATATAATAGTAACAATCCGACATCATACCTTTATTAAGCAAATATTCAATCTTTGAATAAGATGTTTCTCTATCATATCCATCTGAATTAATATGAGATACTGCTTCAAACGATCTTAGTATGACATATCTAGTAGCTCGATTTACTCCTATGCACTCCAAAGCTGCTATAATCGCATCCGCAATATCCTGCCCCAAAATGGTTAGACCTCTAATTTGATATAATTCATGGATCGGCATTGGTTTCAAACCTGAGAATGCTAATATTCCTTCAAGGAAATCATACGCCGATATTTTTATCCATAGTGATGATAACAGTGGTTGTGTTCTGATTGCATTGTTAATTTTGTCTGAATGAAAGAGACAGTTGATCATTGCTCTTCTACCACATGCGGTCAATTTCATTTGGTAATGCTTAAGGGTTATTCCATTAATAGCAGACGATAACATAAAGTTGCTGTCATCACGTAATAAAATCATATCTTTTAGTACCAACGGATTCTTTAGATTATGTAAAGCTGATAGATTGATTAATTGTACATTGTATTTGCCTATTTTTAAATTTGTGCTAGTGTTCGCATATTTGTTAAAAATAGCTAGATCATAATCGCAGCAATCGAAAGATATCTCAGGTTTTATACATCGACAGCCAATAAGACCCACAGGATAGGGTATATTGTCATTAACAAACTCTTTTACAATATCTGGTATTTGATTCAATACTAATCATAGCTGCCAAAAATTGGCTTAATACAAGTACTGTAAGGAACAGTTAACTAACAGGTTGATCAATTGAGTATATTGGTTAATTCGATGGCAGTGATCGAGTCTGATGTTACTATACGTATACATGGAGTCTTTCCTTTTCTTATGGTATTAAAGTTTTTTAGTCTCTATTCTTTGTCTTCCTGATTCTTCATTCTTTACACTATCATCATCTTCTGAATCATAGCCCACAATAATTTACACAGATGAATTAATCTTGGACTCAAGTCTCGAAGTCAGCGGCTGTACAAGGGTAGTTAGCGGAAACTGCATCAAACTATAAGATATATCCATCTTTTAGCCAAAACATACTACGTAATTTTGTCCTCAGTCTTTCGATATCTTTGTGACACTATAACATATAGAAATCCATTTTTCAGAGCCCATAATTCTTTACACCCCAAAGCTTGTTCTAGTGTAGATACGTTATTTTCATTACAAATATCATCAAATGTTTTGGCATGATGTACCTCCAATCTGATCTTTAGCTTTAATGAAGGTGTAGGCGGCGCGGCCTGGCCAATGTTGTTAGGATTATCATCAACGCTGCCATAATCAAATACGACATCATCACCCTTCTTTAATGCCTCTTCTTTTACTATTTTCTCAAGTGATTTTAATACAATATCTTTAACTGTTGCATAATCGAATTCTCTATCAATGTTGTAATGGTTATCTTTGAGCATTTTTTATTTCGATGCTGCATATTATTGGATCTACACAGCTTTAACTCTTTTTGCTTGTAGATATCAATTGCATGAGATAAAGTTGATCAGAATATGGTATTAGAGTTGCCACTTATCTCTGGCATCCTCTGCAGCATATCTCAATGTTTGACAATCTCCATTTTTATCTAATCTGAATATGTCACTGCCTGCCTTTAATTAGGAGCAACGCTAATCGCATCCCATATTTCCACCACAAGCACAAAAGCTAAATTCATCTACACGCGATCCGCACAGAGGACATGGGCCAACGCTGTTATAATCAACTTCATCTGCATCCTTACCAAATATCTTTAAGTGGTCATTGATCTCAGGTGGTATTACTTGTTCCATGCGACTACTCACCTATACCTCTCATTTGTGCATATAGAACATCAAAAAATATAAGCATATACTTTCAGATAAGAAAGGTAAAGGAAATATGTTAAGGTATCTACATGTCAGTATGAAAATGAACGATTGGCTTTGGTTATTAAACGAATTTAGAAATCAAACTATGCACAGAAGTTTCATCAGAAGACATATAACAGCTGGCTCAAACGCTGCAAAAGTCTCTTTTATTTACAAGAAGAAATCCAAAGTAAAAGTCTGAAAGATAATACAAAAAATAGAGGAAGAGAAAATTGAAGAAGTGATTCCATATCTGCACCGAAGTTTAGTTCGAATGAAAAATATGATCGACAATATTAGGAGTCGGGAACCAGCATTACAATGAATAATTATGAGGAAAAGATAAAGTGGCTTAAAACAAGCGGAAATCATTTAATTTAGGACATGTCATTGGCCCAATTTCTTAATGATTATTTAATTATTACAACTACTACTGTTAGAAGATAGCAGCCTTTAGCATAGATAAAGAAAATTCTGAAGAAATTTAGAAAGCTAGCTACTTCAGCGTCTAATTATATAAAGTAGAAATAGACATAATAGTTTATCATGATTCTTTTCTAGTATTTGCGGCAGCATGATAAGAGTATGAAAATTTTACTTCACCCATATATAAATATGATGTGTAAGTAGTTTTATATGAACCACACAACCTTAATTTTCATAGTATTCTCATTTCTAGTTGGTATACTGGTTGTTGCTATTTGGAGTAATACTCGTGTATTTGCACAACAATTACCATCATTATCCTCGTCGGCACCACCTGCTGGTAATCGTAGTGATAGTAGTAGTTCACCTAGCAATCCAATATCCCCACAACTCAAAGCGAAAATCTGTGATCCCAGCAACCCAAGTTTAAAGGTTGTTAATACAACTGAATCACGTATATGCGGTATTCCAAAAACATTAAAACCGTCTTTATTATCATCAGCAGCAACGCCACCGACATCATCCACTGTATCATCATCATCGCCACCACAGCAACAAACAACAACTACTACAAAACCAACAACAGCAGCGGCAAATGCAGCTACCCCCACTCCAAAACAACAGCAGATAAAAAGTACAAACAATAATAACACGAATGCTATTTCACGACCAACAACCAGTGGTGTAGATGGGACAAAAATAGCTCCAGTTAGCAATCCCGGTAACAAGTCGTTATCATCAACATCGCCAGCATCATCAGCTATAGCACCACAGATAAAAGCTATAAATCAACAACAGCAGCGGCAGCCAATAACAAGAATCAATGGTACAACAACAGGAATCAATAATACAGCACCACAGATAAAGGCTGTAGATGAACAACAACAGCAGCCCCCAGCACCATCATCGAATCTAATTAACGGTACAGCTGGACAAAATTATACATTTGTCGCATCTTCTCCAACGCTTCCTTCTGGTAAGCTGCTGTACCTTGGTTATCATGATGACTACAGCAGTCCAACTAATGGCTATAGTGGTCCAAAAGAAAAGAGTAGCTCTGACAGTAAACCTTCCACTGGTCGTAGTAGCAGTACCACATCCGATAATGATTCTATAGAGAAGAAGAAGGAGAAGCCCAGTAGTAGTGTTAAATTAAATAGAGCTGACAGTACAAATGATGAGAGCAGCAGTTCAAATGATAAGGGCAGCAGTTTTGATGCTAAACCTTCCAGTCCTCCTCATATTAAAATCACTGCCCCAGATAATGATGCCTCCAGTAAGAAGTCAAACAAAAAGACGACTAGCAGTACTAAGTTAGATAGAGCTGATAATACTATTGATGATGATACCAAATCAATCATTGATCTTATTACAGGAAGTGTTAGTGATAGCGGTTCTATAGAGAACAAGAAGACCAGTAGTAGTGTTAAATTAAATAGAGCTGACAGTACAAATGATGAGAGCAGCAGTTCAAAAGATAAAATTAGCTCTGACAGTAAACCTTCCAGTCCTCCTCATATTAAAATCACTGCCCCAGATAATGATTCTATAGAGAAGAAGAACAAGAAGACCAGTAGTAGTGTTAAATTAAATAGAGCTGACAGTACAAATGATGAGAGCAGCAGTTTTGATTCCAGATCATCTCGTCATACTAATGATGGTAGAGACTCATCGTCGTCATCAGACTTAGCATCAGCTACCGGAATTAAAGTAGACTCAACTATCAGAAATAGTCTTGGTGGAGCAGGACATAACCTTTTTGGTTTTAGTGATCATGGCTTCTAAATAGAACACTCTTCTCTTTTCATTACTATCGATAAATGCCTCCCTTTGGTTTTGGTAGGAAGGAACAACCCGCATCCTTTACTACAGACATAACAGATAAAGAAGATTTAGAGGAAATCAGGAAATAGCTGATATGCTCAATCCAAATGAAGAAGTTTTTGTAGTTGCCAGACAAAGTAGACAAAAACCAGGCGGTTGTGCTTTTACTCCTAACATTGTTTTTGGTACTGATAGAAGACCCATAACAAAAGACCCATCATTCTATTGCCACGATACAGCAAGCTACCTCACTTTGAAATGCACGGGAGGAAGAGTATTGATTACTCGTATATATAGAGTCAACGCATTCTCGTCAGTCTAGTTCTGTACTAAGGCTTTTGACCAAACATTTTATTGAAACCGGCTTTTTGATAAAACAGCCTATGCTTCTTGCTTTTGGATATACTTCCCGTAGAGCTTGGACATTTACTTCTGCTGCAGACATAAAGCAGACTCTAATGTTGACATCTAACTCCAATATCTTCTCACATAATTCAAATCCATTCATGTGAGGCATATTGATATCAGTTAAAAGTAAATCGTAAAAATGTGGCTTGAATTCTGATAATGCTAATCTAGGATTATTGTATGCATAAACCTCAAAACGTCTTCTATCATAATAGTAGCCATCTAAACCCACCTTGAAGGTCAAGGTAATATCAGGCTCATCGTCTACAATCAGAATTGTTTTTAGAAATGGGTCTTTTCTTCTCTCTATACTAGGGGTAGTTGTTTGTTGATTTTGTAAACGATG
>JBKPMB010000146.1:0-3630 GCA_046731995.1 Thermoproteota archaeon
CAAATAGGGCTATTTTGCAATCAATATCTAAATCAAAATCTGAAATAGATATTTGTGGCAACTATATAATGCAGCTCATAGAGCCTGAGCTATTTAAAAAGGCTCTTAACGATGCAAGAGCTAGGGGAGTAAGAGTTAGGTGTATTATCGAAATTACCAAGGAAAACATTGATTGCTGCAAGGAATTGATGAAACTAGTTGAGATTCGCCATTTAGACAATCTCAAAGCAAAGTTCATTTTAAACAATACAAAATGTCTTTCTATTATTACTACTACTCCTACTACTACCAGCACTACCAATGCTCTGCAAGAATGTAAGACTGCTCCACAAATTGTATATATTGACACTATGCAGATTGTAGAACAATACCACCGGATATTTGATACTCTGTGGAATAATGCTACAACAATCCCTACACAAGAAAGAATTAAGCAAATCGAAGAAAAAAGAGTTAAACCGTTCACTTTGGATATTATACAGGATCGTAAACGTGCTGAATCTCTATTTTTAGCTCAAATTGAACAAGCAAGATCAGAGGTACTTATTGCAGTTAATTCGATTTTAGACTTGGAACATCTTGCCACAAGTGGCTTAGTTGATAGCATAAAACAGGCTAAACGCAGCGGTGTGACGATAATGGTACTTCATTCAGGAGAAGAAGAAAAAGGAGGTGAGGAAAAAAGTAGAAACGTGACAGATATACGATCACAATTAATCACTAATATGAGGAGATGGGCTCAAATCAAAAGCATTTCAGGAATACAAGGAATTATATTATTAATCGATAATGCTAAACTATTAACTATATCATATGGAAATGAAGGTGAGGATGATGGACTCGCTTTTATCGCAGTATATTCTGATAATAAGTCTCTTGCAAAAAACTTTGGCTCGCTTCTTGAATCTCTATTAAATGAGACAGAAATGCTTGATTCTATGATTGCAGCAAAGGACGATCTAGCAGATTTAAACAAACAACTTGCAGAAGCTAATGAACAGTTGACGCACCATGATAAAATGCAAAGAGAGTTTATCAATGTAGCAGCGCATGAACTGAGAACTCCCATACATTCTATCTTAGGGTATGCAGAACTGCTTGAAACAGAACAAGAAGATGAAATATTAACAAGAGAAGAAGAAAGAGGCGGAGGAGAAATAGAAAGTACTATTGATAATAACAAAAGAAATTCTCTAACGGCTGTAATCCGCAATGCAAAAAGACTAGAGCAACTTTCACAGCTTATTTTAGATGTTACTAGAATAGAAAACAAGTCATTGAATTTGAATAAAGAGAGACTGAATTTAAAGGATGTAATCTTAAACGCAATAGACGATTTGGTCATATATACAGTAAAAGACTCATATAAAAAGGAGAATAATAATATAAAATTAAGATATGAGCCTCTCGAAAATGATATTTTTATAGATGCAGACAAAAGTAGGCTGACTCAAGTTATTTCTAATTTGCTGATGAATGCTGTTAAATTTACAAAAGCAGACTATATAACTATAAAAGCAGAAAAGAAAGAAGATTGCGTTCTTGTCAAGATAAAAGATACAGGCTCAGGAATAGCTCCAGAAATTATTCCAAGATTATTTACAAAATTTGCGACAAAGTCTGATGAAGGTACCGGTCTTGGTTTATTTATCTCAAAAGCTATTGTAGAAGCTCATAGTGGCAGAATATGGGCTGAGAATAACGAAGAGGGTGAAAAAAGAACAGGAGGATCGACATTTACATTTAGCTTGGCTTTAACTAAAAAATAACACGCCAGGCATCATCATCGACAACAACAATAACAACAAGATAAAAAGATATTATGAAAAGCTACATTTTTTCATATTCCCTTTTCGCATTGAGAACTTTGTCTTCAAAGTTTGAAGTAATAGCAAATGGAAGTTCAATTCCAATCCTACTGTAAAGCAAACGAAGTATTCGCCTCTGAATGATTCTTGTGCCTCCATCTATTACAGCATATAATGCATTGGATAGAGCCTGGGGATTATCCGCGGTATCACTTAAACTAATGGAATATCTGTCTTTAATGTAAGAAGTTATAACTGCTGATATATCTTTTCCTAAAATTGAAAGTGCCTGTATGACTGCCTGCTCATATGCTTCATTGAATTTATTTTGAGTATGGTTCAAAATTATTTAATCATAATCCCTAGTAATTAATCCCATAGTTCATTACTTCTACTACTACTACTTTTTTATACTTGTGATCATCATGATCATCATCTATTCTTTGAGCAACTCCTGTGAATATACCTACGTAGTCACTACCTATCGGACCAACTATTTCTACACCATTCTCCTTGGAGATTCTAAATTCCAATATGGATTCGTCATGCTCTGTTCCTCTCATCTTTAGTACTAGTAAAATTCTCTTCAATCTTCCTTGGACCTCTACATATCTAAGAAGTATTATATTTTGTAAAAGCGAAGATAACCCCAACTCAGATATCTCAAACCCACTCTTCTGTGTTGTAAGAATAGTGATTAGTGTTGTAATTTTATAATGCTGTATTAAGCTTATAAACCGTTTAGTAATCGTATGCATGTCATTCTTATACTTGTTTTCAAAAGCAGACAGCCCGTCTGTAACAAGACGTTTTGCTTTTGTCCTCTCAATGCTAGCTGCCAAACTTGCAATTAGTGCATCTGGACTTTCATCCCAAGGACTACCTACTACTATAGATAACCCGTTATTTTCAAGTTCCGTTGTGTTGTATCCATAACCTTTAGCCATCATTCTTATCCCATCAGCAGAGTCTTCTAACGAGTAAAATATTCCAGCCTCTCCTTTTTTTACCCCTTCTGCAATATATCGAAAAGCAAAAGTTGACTTTGCAGTACCTGTTGGTCCCATAATAGCGCTAGTTGTGCCTTGGATGAAACCATTGCCAATTCTTTCATCCAAGCCAGGGATTCCGCTAAATATTCGCTCCTCTGAAGCACTAAAAGTCAGTCTTAAGCTCTGTTTGGGATATAATATCATCATTCCATTTCTAATTATTGTACAAACATGTGATTCTCGATTGATTGCAGTACCTCTCATTTTGAAAACTCGCAGAGTTATTGGCGAAGTATTATCTTCAGTATGCTCAAGTTGTATAATACCATCTACAACAGACACTTCTATTCCATAACCCATGTTTTCTCTTCCATGAGGAATTTCAATAACAAGCAAACTTGTGATCCCTTCTGATCTCATTATTTTTCCCAAAAGCACATGGATTACATTTCTGGCTTCGCTTTGATGTTCAAATGCTAGGGATATTGCTGAAAAGGAATCTAATACTAATCTTTTGGGATTGGTAGTTCTAATGGTAGCCAAAATCTCTTCAAGTGTATCTCGTATTCCATCCTGTGTCAATGAAGCAAAATCCAAAAACGTAAACTTTCCTTGTCTTTCGAATTCATCAAAATCCATTCTAAGTGTTTTGATGTTGGCATAGAACTGTGCTTTGGATTCACTAAATGAAATGTATAATCCATTCTCATTTTTATTAGTTAAACCATAATAGATGAATTGTGCACATAATATTGTTTTA
The DNA here is from genome assembly GCA_046731995.1 of Thermoproteota archaeon. GTDB lineage: Archaea > Thermoproteota > Nitrososphaeria > Nitrososphaerales > Nitrososphaeraceae > JAFAQB01. Next base: position 3,561 of record JBKPMB010000146.1, read on the forward strand.
CCACTTCCAGACTTTCCCGCAATCATTACAGTAGATCCCTTTGGGATTCCACCTTCGATAAGAGAATCGA
>JBKPMB010000147.1:0-13640 GCA_046731995.1 Thermoproteota archaeon
GTTTTTATCCAAGGTCCTGTATTGCGTAAAGCATTAAAAAAATTCTCAGAGGAAAAATTAGTAATAATTGGCAGCATCATTTTAGGTACAAACTTTATTTTATTTGTATCAAATAATATTGTATCAGTTGGCGTGGCTATAGTATTGTTTGCTGTTGGTAACGGTCTCATGTGGCCATCTTTCATGTCTATATTGTCAAGATATGCTGGATCAAAACTCCAAGGCTCAGTACAAGGCGTTGCAGGTAGTTTTGGTGGTTTGGCAAGTATAGCGGGGCTAATTTCTGGTGGTTTTTTGTATAACTCAATTGGTGCAGTAACTTTTCTAATTAGTGCCGGAGTAATATTCTCTATTTTTGTGATGTCTTTTCAACTGTTGAAATGGAAATAGGCTACTTTAATTTGCAAGTCATATCTTTTTAATTTGAGAAAAGAAAAGAATAGACGACCGGATATCATCTATAACATGAAATCGATAAAAAAAGTCGTTCTCTTTTTTGGTATATGTTATCCCAATGTAGGAGTCTCACATGACGTCTGATCAGAAGGTTGCGATAGTAATAGGAAATTAGTTCCCGATTATCTATTCAAAAACTTGTTGGAATTAAAGCGCTGTTGCAACTATCCCACACTATACTAGCTACAAGAGATACAAACTAAATGTGAGTAATAATTACACACTTGTCAAGGAGCTAATGCCATCATCATGATTACCACTAACAGCGAAGTCTCAGCCAAAGAGCTGAAATTACGCTTCCTCGCAGCGTTCTCTTAGAAAGACGGAAAAAAGAAAAGTGTAACTCTAACCTAAGAAGTCTGCTTCGTCAGTATATCCTCTATTATACCCATTGCAGTAATCGTTGCTATTAGCTGTACATCTATGTTGATCTACGTCAAGATCATGTCCTTTTTTATAATCTGTATAACCCTGAATTGCACTATCATGATATCCCATACAGTATTCATGCGTCATAGTATAATTTTATAGTTTATTGCTCTATAATGAGCTGATGACATGATTTCAGTGAACCACCTGCAGGCTAATAACGAGTTCAGAAACCTACCAGAATACATGAGCACGATTTTGTTGGGAAAAAAACATCGATTATCTGTTCAACATGTGGTTTACGTTATTGTAAAAAACGTGGTAAACTAACCTGAGCTAAAAGTCAAATGACCTATGTTGCCAACACTACAGGATGATATATAGATCATTATTCGACATGTTGGTTCATATAAGATCCATCGAATTCGTTTATATGCTATTAATCTGAAGTATTTGCAGCAAATGTTAAAAGGCGAAACTCTATCTAAATATAATTCCAATACTCAGTCATCATCATCATCGTTTTCAGACACATCACCAATATTCATTTTATGTGATGCATGTTATTGGTGTGCAACTTATTTTGATAAGGCTAGAATACCAGTAGACAATATCTGTCCTAGGTGTAATGCAGACAATGATGAATTAACTAGCTTTCCTATTGTGTCAAATGAATCATTTACTTTTGATTATAATAATAAACGTGGAGTAGAATTAGAATTTAAGCCTAGACGAAAAAATAGCTAATAAGTATCAGTTAAATTCATGGCAAATGCTCTTAGGCCTATCATACATGTGCGTTTTTTCACCCCATTTCTGTAAAATTGAATTTTATTTAAGACTTTATAATCATATTAAAAGTAATTAGCGTCAAATGTGTATGTGTGGTTAAGATAATATATCCAATACTGTGTGTTTTATTATGGATATTTTTATTTTGCGACATGGCGAAGCAGGTAAAAAGCTAACCACGGGAAATAACAAAGATTCTGAAAGACCTCTGACAGCGGCCGGTCAAAAAGAAGTAGCAGAGATAGCAAGTTCACTCAAAGAGATGAATATCAAATTTGACCTTATAATTAGCAGCCCTTTAAAGAGAGCTCACCAAACTGCAGCAATTGTTGCAAAAACCTTAAAGAAAGAAAACAAAATGGAAGACTGAAATGAACTGAAACCTGAAGGTAGCAGGCAAGAGCTTTACAGAAAATTATCCTCATCAACACAATTCAAACAATATTCGTCTATCCTTATGGTAGGACATGAGCCATACCTTACAGAGATGATAAGTGATATGATATCTGATGGAAAGGCGGTTAGAGGTGGGGGACATATTATTCTTAAGAAGGCAGGATTTGCAAGAATCGGGTTAACCTCTTTTACACCTCCAAACTTACATGGCGAATTAAAATGGCTGCTTACTCCAAAGCATCTGAAAAATATGGGAAAATAAATAAATTATCTTGATATAATAGGATAAACTATTCTATACAAAATTAATGTATTTTACTATCAAATCTTTAATTATCGTGGGCATTGAACAACTACTATATATGATATACATATGGCTATAGATTGTATATCGTTGCTAAAATGCAGTTAAGATCAAAGTAGCGAATATGTACTTAAAAGTGAACCACACTGTCTACAGAACAATGTCAAATAAATTCTAGTAACAAAATTATGTAAGTTTACACAAGAAATGAAATAAAGATTATCGTGTTTACCAATTAGGACTGAGACAAGAGCATTGAAAGTATCGGTAATAGATGTTGGCTTCAATTCTGTCAAACTGGTGAATTATTATATACAAAAAGATCGTTCTTACACCCCATATCGCCAGGAAGGAGTGACAGTCAGACTTGGAGAAGGAATTGACGAATCTGGATTTCTAAAGGAATCATCAATTTACCGCACCATTGATGCTTTAAAATTATTCCGCGATATTATCAAATTTGAATCAGTAGATCATGTGCTTGCAGTAGCAACAAGCGCTGTAAGAGAGGCAACTAATAGGGACGATTTTCTCGCAGAGGTTTATCAAAAGACTGGTTTTAAGTTAAGAGTGTTATCAGGTAAAGAAGAATCTCTATATTCGTATGGTGGAGCATTGAAGAGTATCTGTCTTCCCACTACGCTTTTCTTTGATTTAGGCGGTGGCAGTTTGGAATTAGTATACTCGGAGAATTTCAAAATTAAAAAAGTTATGTCCCTGCCTCTTGGTGCGTTAAGACTCTCGCAGGTTTATAGCAACGATGACAACCTTAGATCATTTACCAAGAAAGGTTATGACAGACTTGAACAACAAGTATTGCAAGAGCTTCCAGATAGAAAAGAGATCGATTTAAGTCCTGATACCATTCTCATTGGTGTGGGTGGTACGTTACGAGCTATAACTAGATATGATCAGGACTTGAAACATTATATACTTGACAAAATTCACAATTATAGACTGGATTATGAATCTGTTAACTTGATTAGCAGGAAATTTTATAAAATGTCTGTAGATGAAATTGCTGGAATTGATGCTGTCGGAAACAATAGGGCAGAAACGATTACCGCTGGTTCCTGCGTAATTAAGATGCTTATGCAAAAGCTTGGGTTCAACGGAGTTGTCATAAGTGCTCAAGGACTTAGGGAAGGTATTCTTTTTTCATTTTTAGAGTCACCAGAACAATACTATAAAGAAAGTATAACCCAGAATAAAATCCAAAATTACATTCGAGTCAGTTGTGAACTAGAAATAATTTCAAAGCATAGTGAAGACCTGATACTGCCACTAATATCTAATAGGATATTCAAAGAAAAAGAACGTCTAATTCTTAACTTGGCTATGAAACAAATTTCAAAAATACCGGTAACTACCAGCCTATACAATCTCTTTTATATGCTCATTGACGAAGATATTGCATATCTGACCCATAGTGAGCAATTGATTTTAGCATTATCCATAATACATACAAAGAAACCAAAGATCGCAAACTGGTTATTCAAAAAATATAGTGCAATCTTACACTCCCAAAATAGAAGATCTATTGAAAAAATTTCAGCTTGTATTGTAATACTAGATATTCTTGAAAGAACAAAATTCCATGTCAAATTGACATTTTACAATGAAAAGAAAATTATTCTTGCAATTATAATAGATGAAGATGATGATAATAGCAAATTTCCAGAAATGTTATTTAGCAATGCAATAAGGAAATTTGAAACAGCTTTTAACGTTGTTGTAGATTTTTCAATATCCTACAAGTCTAATAGGATGACATCAATGACAAAAGAGCCGATGCAGAGACAGTAACTACATTCTCAAAATTATGAGTATAAATAGGTGGACGTATATAAGGCGGTAGACTCTCTTCATTTGAAAAAAATAACAATAACGATAATTCCTTACTGCCATCGCAGGATCATACTAGTAAGTTGGAAGTAAAAGGTAAACTTATTGTAGTAGAGGGAATAGATGGTTCAGGTAAATCGACTCAGATCAGGCTGGTTGGCAAGTGGTTAAAGTCTAGATTAATTCCAGTTTTTATGACTGAATGGAATTCATCTGAGCTAGTCAAAGAGATAACATCTAAGGGCAAGAAGAAAAACAGTCTTACTCCTACCACATTTAGTCTTTTGCATGCAACTGATTTTGCAGATAGATATGAGCGAAATATATTCCCTTTATTACGCGCCGGATATATTGTATTAGCAGATAGATATGTGTATACTGCGTATGCAAGAGATATAGTTAGAGGTTGCAGTCCAAAGTGGATTCAAAAAGTTTACGACTTTGCAGTAAAGCCTGATGCTGTTTTTTATTTTAGAGTGCCTATTGACGTTGCTATTGAAAGAATAATGGTAGCTAGACCTAAACTTAAGCATTATGAAGCAGGTATGGATCTAAATTTAAGTAATGATCCTTTTGATAGTTATAGGATTTTCCAAAGCAGAATCATTGAACAATACGAATCTATGATTAAACCTGAAGGATTCATAGTCATAGACGGAACATCAGGTATTGAAGAACAGCAGCAATTAGTAAGAAATGCAATTGTTAAGTTACTTAGACCTATAGAACAACAAAAGCTACAAGAATCAATACTACAACAACAACCTATGCTATAGAGAGGAATAAGGCATCAGCTGGTCATTTTTTAATTTGAATAATGAAGCAAAGATACACTATTTATATACAAAATAATATCTTTTTATAATTATCTCGTTCTATACGCCTTTTAAAATAATAGTAAAAACAATCCTCGTTTCTACATCTACCCGAAAGTAAAGGTATAGAATTGAAATCCTTTCCCTTTAACATCAATTATAACATAATGAGCAGCGTAGTTGTTATGTATAGCCAAATTATACAGTCTTTGTCTGTCAATTCTGAAACTACCTTCAGATGATAAATCTTCACCAAGTGATTTGTTCGATGCTGCTGCAGGAGCTTGTCCTCCTCCTCCTTTATCATTAGTAACAATTCCTCCACCTCTTCCTCCTGCTATTATATTTACAGACTTTGCATAATATAACAAAACAATGCGTCCAGTATCATTTTGTAATTCCATATTATCGGGATTGTTTTTCCACTTACCTTGAAGGTATACGATACTAGGCTTGAAATTGGTATTGGATGGTATTGAGTATGAAACAGTCTGATCTGGTTTGAAGCCTTCAGAATTTCCGAGTGGTGTTCTGGCTGTACTATATCCTATATATATTTCCGGCGTTGTGTTCTGTTTTAAATCTACATAATACAAACTTGCTGGGTTAATTACTGTAGTAGGTTTTGTATTGAAGCTTATTTCTTTTGCACCCATTAGAGCAGCACGTTCAGCCACTAGCGACTGGATTGATTTTTCTATTTGATCATAGTTACCTTCTCCTATGTGATCGTATCTTATGTATCCTTGCGTATCAATCAAGTAAAATCTGGGCCAATAATTATTTCCATATGCATTCCAAGTTCCATGATCGCTGTCTAGTATTACAGGATATCTTATTCCAAACCTTTGAACTGCATCCTTCACATTGGCATATTTTTTCTCGAATTGAAATTCCGGTGAATGAACACCGACTGTGACTAAACCCTTATCAGAATATTTTTGATTCCAATTGTCAATGTACGGCATCGGGCGAATAGAGTTAATGCATGTATATGTCCAAATGTATAGTAAAACTACTTTTCCTCTAAGAGATGAAAGTGTAATTGGACTATTATTATTAGGTGTATTTATGTAGCCACTAATTTGAGCAAATTCAGGCGCCTTTACAAATTGTGACTTGTCAATTTGCTGGAATTGAGCAGCATTAAGCTTCATCGTAGTAGTAGTCATAGTATGATTTTCTTCTACCATTCCAGCTGCTGTTACCGGACGATTTATTCCGGTTTGAGCAGCACTCTTCATTTTGGTATAGTTTTTCTCTAATTGAAATTCAGGTGAATGAACACCACCAACTGCTACCAACCTTTTGTCTTTTTGTTGTTGTTGTTGTTCTTGCTGCTGTACTGACCAAGCCTGATTAAGGCTAGGATTGCTGAAATATATTGTAAAACCTACGATAACAGATAATACTACTACTACTGTAATTGCCATTACTAATACACTAATATTATCTCTACTCATAGTAAGGTCCGCTCCTTTGGTAAACATATTCTTCCTGCTCTTGTTTTAGCATTGACTTAAAAAATACAGTTGGACACCAAAAACATGTCATTGTATTTGTGATTTTCACCTCTGTTCTCCAGGTAATAGGCCGAACAGCTCCTTTGTAGTCAAAATAGCATGTGCAAACGCTGGTCCATTGACTTCATTCACAGAATGCATGCCTTCATGACTGAACGCAGCGATTGCATCCTTAATGATAGTAACATGGTAGCCAAGCTCCACACCGAAGCGAGCTGTGGCTTCAATACATGTATTTGCTATCATACCTACCAATATTATTTTCTGAATCCCACGCTGCTTTAATTGTGAGTCAAGATCGGTATTGGCAAAGCCGCTTTGTGCCCAGTGCTCAAGCACGATTACATCACCCTCGCGAGGACCAAATTCAGGATGAAATTCGCCACCCCACGTTCCAGCAGCAAAGTCCTGGTCTTCATTTGCCCGGATTTGTGATGGATTCATATGCTTCCATCCTTTATAGGCTCCTTCTCGCCAGCGGTGATGAGGTACAATGAAGACTTGGATATGCGCTGCTCGCACAACAGGAATCAGCTTGCGCATATTGTCATAAAAGCCAACTGCATCAGCTGTCTCTTTAGTACGCTCATAGAGCTTGCCTCCTTTACTCATGAAATCATTGTAAGGATCTACTATCAGTAAAGCGGTGTCATCTGTTGAGTAGTTGATAGCTGTTGTCATGAGTTATACTTATCGCCTCTTTTTTAGAGCAACACGCTCAATACTTGCTGCAAACAAAGCCGTTTCTTGACGATTATGTGCCTCTGATACCGGCTGGCGTGCCTGTTTGAATTGCTCAAATGGAATTCCTTGTTTGACTAGAAACACGGGGAATTCTTCTGTAGGCCGTGAATGTATATAGTTGGTAAACTTACATTTCTTTGAGTCGATGGCCTTGACACTCATATCCCATGTTACCTGCAACGTTGTACGGCCTTTCTCATTTATTATTATTATTATTAGTAGTAGTAGAATTACCACTAGAAATTGTTGAGTAGTTTTACTAGAAGAACTGGCTGCTCTTCTTGAATCCAATGTCCTGAATTTGGAACTATAATAGTCTGTACATTTTGAGCTAATATTTTCATCCCATATGCAATACTAGGCATAGTGATATTACCTCCAAATACTGGAATATATCCTCCTCCTAAAGCTAGTACTGGCATTGTAAGCTTAGTCTTTGAATAATTCATATTTTGAATTGCATCCTGAGGAATAGCTCGATAATACTCAAATCCAGCGCGCATTCCGCCTGGAGCAGAATAATGGCTAACATATTCATTGATATCTGCTTGTGTTATCGCAGCTGGATTATATGCAAGATTTTGATAAAACCATGATAGATAAGTCATCTCTTTTCCTTGTACAAGGGCTTCTGGCACGTCGGGTGTTTGATGGAATATGACCCACCATAGTGGCGGTCTTCCGGGAATTGTGAAACCTGGAATCGGGGCTTCCCAGACTGCTAGCCTCTTTACTTCCGTAGGATGTTCAGCTGCGTAAGGATAAGCTATCAGTGCTCCAATATCACCACCCACTAGGAAAATTGTTTTAAATCCTAACTTGCCAACTAGTTGATGTATATCTTCAGCTACAGTTTTACCATCATAACCAGTTGGTGGTTTTGAAGAATCTCCTAGGCCTCGAAGGTCAGGTGCAATAACAGTATAGTTCTTAGCTAAGGCGGGCATTACTTTATGCCATTCATACCATGTTTCTGGCCATCCGTGTAATAAAACTACAGGATCACCATGTCCTCCTAACATAGTGCATTTGAATACCATTAACTGAAGCCGTATTATGAGAAAATGTCATGTTATCCATCTGAAAAGAATTACCATTAGGCTGCTGTTGTTGCTGTTGAGCCATTGCAGTATGACTTTGGTTTAATATTAGTGTAAAAGCAAACAATGTGCCAGTTGTAATAATCGCAATTAAGAGAAACGTTATTGCAATCACATGATGCGAGGAAGCATGGAATTTAGGTTTATCTATCCCCACCATTATAGAATCTGGTCATCAGTATGTTATAAATAGTATAATGGGTACGTTGCCTTGCATTGTACCAACCACTATTATAGTTACAAATTTTTCTCGATACGCGGCAGATTAATCAATATTACTGCAAATACTAAACCAGATATTCATTGTAAGTAAGCATATATCTGTATTAGAAAAAATGTGGCATAGTCAAAGATTTAGGTACCTTAAATACAATTACAACAACCTTCGCATATTTTGGATCATTAATAGATGTAATCGTTAATCACAATAGGACTCCTATGGTTTCTTTCCTATACCGTATTTTTTATAATGTATACCCAGATTCATAGACCATTTAATTACCAGTTGTAAGTACACATCTAAACCTAGCTTTACCACTCGTCATGTGATCATATGCTTCCGCTGCGTGCTCTAGCGGAAAGACTTCATTCATAGACCTTACACCAGAGAGAAGACTAAATGAGAGTGTATCTTGTGAGTCAATAGACGTACCAGCTGGCCAGCCTATCAATGATCGACGTCCTAATATCATTAGAGATGTAGGTACCTGAATTGGCTCATCAGATGCTCCAATTACAACAAGCTTCCCGTTGACTGCAAGACCTCCAAGGATTTCAGTCATAGCCTTTCCACTTGGAACAGTCGCAAGTATCACTTTAGCCCCTCCAAGCTTGTTAAGCTCTTCGACTGCATTTTCTGACCGGTTATCAATATATTGCCTTGCACCCAGATTTTTCATCAATTCCTCTTCCTTGTCTCTTGATCGCCCAATGGCAATAGTATTAAAACCCATCTTGGCAGCAAACTGAATGCCTAAATGTCCAAGTCCTCCCATTCCAAAAATAGCAACTGTGTCGCCTACACGTGCTCCACTATTCCGAAGAGCATTGTACGTAGTAATACCAGCACACATAAGGGGTGCAGTTTCTACTGGTGAAAGCTGCTCTGGGATTGATGCTAGAGATTCCATAGGTGCAATCATATAATCTGCATATCCACCATCGTAAGAAATACCTGGTACCTGTGCGTACTTACAAGTAACAAAATCCCCACGCCTACAGGATTCACAATGACCACAATGACCTCCATACCAGCCTACAGCTACTCTTTGTTTAGGCTGCCATTGACTTACTTCTTTGCCCAATTCATCTATAACTCCTGCAATCTCATGGCCAGGAACCCTTGGATATTGGATTCCTGGGAATAATCCTTCTTTAGTAAAGGAATCACTATGGCATACACCGCATGCTTGTACCTTGATACGTACTTGTCTGACGCCAGGCTCTGGAATGTCCTTGTCTACGATTTCTAAAGGCCCTTTAGGCTTTGAAACTTGAACTGAACGCATATATGATATAATGCGAGATCATTTAATTATAATAGTGTTATCAGTACACTGCATTGTACATATAGCAGCATATAAATAGACAGATAAAGCTAAAAATCTGAACAGCATAGTATTTACGAAGGAAATTTCTGGAATCGGAGCACAATAACTGAACAGTTGGAATGGCGTAGGTCAAAAAATCTTACAAATGAGAGCTAGCGGCTTGGGCTATGCAGCAGCTCATTTTTTATTATCTGAAGTCGTCGGCTATCGTGAATATAATATAACGGCACACTTAGGAATGATACAAGGCACCACTAAACCTAATCGATAAGAGATGATAATGCTGGTTTTGTTTGTGTACCTGAATTACATTTTCTTTTTAAACTAATATTTACTAATTTGTTTAATTGTCATTTTTAGCTTGACTGCAAATTCTAAATTTTTTGCTGTTCAGAAAAATTCTCTAAAACCTGAGAAAAATACCGTGCAAATTGGCTCAAAATTCAGTAGGCAAATTAACTTTACGTTAGCACAAAAGTATAAACGATTTCTAATTCAAACAAAAAGAATCAGGCAGACAGGACATGTGACAACATAGCCGCTTGGCGTAGGCGAGCTTGTCACCGAAGGTAACAAGGTGGTAGAGGTTTACCACGTTGTCACCAAACGTAACAAAGAGGTAGGTGATAAGCTCCTTGTCACCAATCGTAACGCAAATGCACTTTTCAACTGCAGCAGACAACATGTTACGTTTCGTAACGTTGCACTTATTAATAGTATAATATCACCAAAGGTAACAAGAAGTCAGATCGTCAATATGGTAATAGACACAAAACTGGTCAAGTTTTATACTTGCTGCAAGTGCGGTCATGAATGGACAAATTGGGACGGCAAACAAAAAAGTGAAGGTCCAATCCCTAATAACTGTCCATCATGCAAGAATATTAGATGGAACAGGAAATACATAAAATCCGAGTCTGAATTATTTGGACAGGTTCAAATGCAGCATATTATACAAAAGAGGCCGGATATCAAATTCTTTGGATATACTCTATGTGAATTCGACCATATAGCATATGACTTTTTGTATATGATATGGCCAATGCCTGAGATGTTTGAACTTAAAGAGATACTTGCAATTCCACTTAATAAAGATAAAATAGAGCAAAGACATGAACTCATGTTATCCATAATACTTGAGAGAATTAGAAATAAGCACAAGTATGAAAGCTCTCGATTTGCAAAGCAGTCAAAAGACAATGAGTTGGTTAGAAAAAAGAAGGATTCAATCGACTTTGGAGAGAAAGATCCTAATACAGGTTCGTGGACATCCAACAACCTTCCTGTTAGATCCGAACCATTAGTACTGAGAATTGAAGGATGCAGTAAACATACAGCAGAGGTTAAAGAGATCAAAGATGCTTTGTATTCCGCTGGGAAGGAAAAGCGTGATATACAACAGATAAAGACACATGGTCGAGTATGGGGAAATTGGAGTATCTATATTCGTCCTTACAAACACATGGAATTTACCGATAGGAGAAAAGGGGAACTTTACAGGTATATTGAGTGGGATGTAGATTATAAATTGCTGAATCAAAGAATTAAGGCAGTTTTATCTCTAGCCAAAGAAGAAGGATATGATAATAATGACATTGAGAGTTTTCTTAGGGAAAAGATACCTCCGACAGATCCCCTTGATTTGCAATCTCTTAATTACGCTGCAGATAAATTAAATAGATATTTGATATCAGAAGAGGTTACTAACGAGATGACTCGAAAAGGGTTAACCAGTTAGTAGAACAGCTTGATCAAGCTAGGCTATTATAATGTCTCTGAGCTCTGGCCTTTGTCATCTAGCTGACCCAACCATTTCAATGCTCGCAGACCGGGCATAAACAAATATTCGCCGCCACGTACTACAACGAATCGTGGGAGCCCGTGAAGACGGCGACGCACCGGGCGTTTGGGAATCGTAAACATTCCGTCACCCTCGTTATTGCCTATCAGGGGGTCCTGCTCTGTACCCTGACGGATGAAGTTACCATCAGTAATCCATTGAGATTGCAGAAACTCGAATTGGCGCTTTATATATGCGCCGACCAGTAGGAATACGCCTCCGCGTTGTACGCCGTCATCTTCCAGTATACCTTCCGGAAGAGGCGGGCCGTAATTGGTGCCACGCCGCATAATATGGTGGAGATTGACAGCTACCAAATCATCCTTCAATGCGTCACGAGGGTTCACGCGCCGGATATGCGCACTGAAAGGACACTTCAACCCCTGCATGTCATCTGAATAGCTAAAATCATTATTTCGGTTTGGATCTGTGCCTATTTTGGGATCATCATGTTCTGGAGCGAGAACCAAGGGCGCACCGCTGCGCCATCTGCCAACCATCTTGGCGGCTATCAACTCTTCTTCTTCAGGTGAAGAAGCTTGCTCTCGCAAATATTTGCGAAACGCGGCTACTCTCATGTGGAATTTGCGAAAGGCTATGAAGGTACCATTACGTCGTAACACCTCAGGCTCTGGACTTGTCGCAGTCTGTCCATTTTCGTCCGGATATCCCATGATAAATTCGCCGGCCTTTACTGTTACGTCACCTGGAGGTCTGTGGCCTGGAGGGGGATTTACGCCACTTCCTTCTACATGTGGATTGTGAAGCCCGTCTTTGAAGCCAAAAGGATTACGTCCCTCCGGTAGTTCACTAAATTTCATGCGATAAACAACTGAGATTTTTGGAAGGTCCCTCTGAGACTGGCGAGCTTGCTCCAAAACTACTTCCAAGCTTTTATCATCTTTCGAGTAAACTGCCAGCGCGACATGTACATCTGAGGTGCCAAATGGATACTCCCAATTAGCCGGGGCGTTCTCACCTATGTCATTTATAATCGATGCGCGCGCTGCCATACCTTGACGGAATTCTTCAGGAAAACTGTCTAAAGATGCCTGCGGTAGCCCAAGTGCCTTGAGTCCTTGATATGTAAAAGCTATACCTATCCAGGCCGGAATACTTGGCACCCACCACTCCTCCGCTGGTGCTATGTATGGGATAATGCGGCGCAACATCTCGCGTCCTTGCGCAGCCTCGTCTATCCGAAGCACAACATATTCTCCTTTGTAGGGAGATGGACGCGGACGCAGAACTGTCGCCTGTATGTCGCTTATCTCCAGAGTTGGAACTGCTTGATTATTTTGCATACCGATAATATCGACTGTTAATTGTGTTTATCCAATTGTCCTTGTATTGAAACTGTGCTGCGATAACCTTTGTTCCCATTTTTTCCAACACGTTGTTCTATGTTACAAATGGTGAACCGCCTCGTTGCAATGCTGCCAGACGTCCCTTCCACCCTCCTGTACGATATGCCACCGAGAGCTCATAGACGCCGCGGCGCACAGCCAGGACAGGATCATCTGATGCTTCGATGCCATCTGTAAGACGTGTAGGATCGTGTAGCATCACGGGATCGCCGATCTCTTCGACTGTAGTTGTTCGGATAATTTCAAGCCGCCCAATAGTCACGCGAGGACGATCGTCTGGCCATGGCGCGTTCGGATCATCAGTCGGATCGCCATCCCCAGCAAGTTGCAAGACAAGATTTTGAACCACTGGTGCTTTTCTCAGTCGTGCTTCCAGTTCTTCAAAGAGATATGATGGCGATTGCTTCTGCAGTTCTTCTAGCGTTTGACCAGCAACGCCTGCCTCCGGCTCCCAGTGATATCTAGCATACTGTGCTTCATCAGCTGCATTTACAAACCTGAAAGCATGAAGTGCGTGAAAAGCAGTCTGTGCAAGACTC
>JBKPMB010000148.1:0-4319 GCA_046731995.1 Thermoproteota archaeon
TTCTCCTAAACAACTGAATCTTCTTTAAAATTAACTCTTCTTTCTTTTGTGAAAAGCCAGGAATACTACGAAGCCGTCCTTCTGATGCGGCTATTTCTAAAGCACATAAATCTTTTATTCCCAGGCTGTCGTAAATAGCATTAATTGTTCTCGGGCCTATACCTTCTAGCGCGTAAAATTCATCAACTTTTATAGTGGTATTCGACTTTAGTTTTTCTAGGTATTCTATTTTTCCTGTTGAGAGGTATTCCTGAATTTTTGTACCAATAGCCTTTCCTATAGATGGTATTTGTAATATACCTTCTAGCCCGTCATTTCTATATATATCATCGATATTCGAAGATAAAGTTGCAAGTACGTCTGATGCTCTTTTGTATGACCTAACTTTGAAGCTTACATTAGATCTATTTTTGGCATTGTTGTTGCTATTATGATAATTATCCCTCTTATTCTTCGTGTCTTCTTCCATTTCAAGCAAAAATGCAATTTCACGAAGGATCCTGGCAACCTGGGCATTTTTATTCATATTCTTGTCGCGTAGCGGCAGTACGTATAGACATAGCCAATAAAATACATAGCTAACACTGGGTTTCTATATTTTTGTAGGCCAGCGAGAAAAAATTCTTTCGCTCGTTAAAGCCAAGACCAAAATGGAATATGTCGCAACAGGCATTGTTTTCTAATGACAGATCTTGCTTTTTGTGAAGCTTCAATTTCGCTGTACTTTTTGCTTCTGAGAAATTGCACTAGCAGATCCCCATAAAGTCTTTTTGCTCGTTCTTCGGTAAATTCTTTATATTTTTTGGGTAATTCTTGTTGCTGTTGCATCTTATTATTGCTAGCACTGTTACTATTGGCAAGTTTGTAACCACTAGTATTATTTACCTTGTGCAGGCCCTTTAATTCGGCATATTCTTTTCTGCATTCAGTGCATGTGTCATCAAAAAAATTCGTATGAATACAGCAAATGGTCATTTGGTGTTAAAATTAAAATTAGTTGTATAACAGCGGATGATAATTAATATTGTTTTAATAGTGTAATGATTTTAAAGTCGCTAGGCCATAAAACAAAAACTTATGATAAAGGTTTCATCTCTCATAACTGCTCTAGACGTAGCCATTATATACTGACCTATCCTAATAGAGATTTATGAAACAAGGCAAAAAACCTATTAATTACTTTCTATGAACATGTAATTGTAATAATATGCATGCCCCATATATCGCACCATCATAATCATCATACAATCCCGGACGCTCTATATTACGTGAAGGATAGAAGTCAATGTAAGAATGCTGATACTGGTTTGCAAAAAGGAATAGCAATATGAACGAAAATATGATTACAGAAACAAAAAAAAGAAAAAGGATTCTGGTTGTAGATGATGAGGTAGATATCACACTAGCACTCAAAACAGTTTTAGATGGAGATCAATTTCAAGTTGATTCATTCAATGACCCTGTTTCTGCACGTAATAGCTTCAAAGCTGGCTTTTACGATCTTCTCATACTTGATATTAAAATGCCGAGAATGAATGGCTTCCAATTATATAGAGAAATCAAAAATATGGATAATAAAGTGAAAGTATGCTTTCTAACTGCTTTGAATGAGATGCATGATTATGAAGAATTTAAGAGAGAAGTATATCCAAAGGCTGGTGAAAGATACTTTATTCAAAAGCCGGTTGAAAACCAGACTTTGCTGAAGCAATTAAATGAAATAATGCCATAAGCCTACTCTTGTACTTGATGCATATCGGGTTAGGCAATGGTTGATTGCCACAAAAAGACACTTGGCTATATTTGCAATATTCGATGCAGTAAGAGATAGAAAATATGGAGTCCGTTTAGTCTTTTATTTACTTTATTATGTTGTTTCAGAGAAAAAAGGCCACGATTCTGTAGTCACTATTTATTTAGTAGTTAGGTATTTCAAATAGTCCCTTGTGAAATAATGTTTTTACTTGTTGCGGATGACCAGATCTGGCCTAGGCGGGCTCCGCATGTACCACGACTCTCGAAGCGCCTGTTTCTTTGATAATCAAATTCTGAACATTTGTTGCAAGTCTGTGTGCTTCCTCAATTGATGTAATGGTCTTTTCTGGCATAGGGTTTACCCTAATTACCATAGTAATATGTAATTCTCCGTTAATATCCACTACGCTAATGTCTTTACAATGTACTACTCGATCTACAGACAAAGCTATTTTCCGTACATTTTCGACGTATGATTGATTAATCCTTTTCTGTGTGCCGATTTCTACGTTTTCGCTAGCTTCAGTTTCAATATGGGCTGTGATGTTTCTTATCTGGGGAATACGTTCTTTAACTTGCTTTTCAAAATGATCTACAATATTATGAGCAGCCATAAGATCGAGACTACTGTCTACTTGCACATCCAAATACAAGTGCAGTACTGATTTTGCCTTGGCATCCGATGTATTTTCTTTTGGATAGTAAATATCGTTTTTTTCTGATTGTGATGCCATTTCAGTTGATGAGGGATAAGAGGCGGACGCTATTGTAGATAAGTATATAGAATGAACATTTTTTATGCCTTCTGTTTCTGCAGCGATTAATCTAATCCGATCCGTGATTGTCTCGCTAGCAGTTTCTATTGCGTCAACATGTACTAACACGTCTGAATTAGGCAGAGCACTTCTCACCATATCTTCGACAGCTGTTGCTACTTTATGCGCTTTGTCATGCGTCAAAGTCCTGGGCACTTCAATATGCATATCTACTAAAGTTTCTGAACCCATTTTCCTCACGCGGATATCATGTGCTCTATTGACTCCTTCTAGCCCTGATACTGTTTCCAACACCCTTTGGTAGGCCCCCTTAGGTGCCCTATCAAGCAGTACGTCAAGTGTTCTTCTTCCAAGTCCAAGGGATGTGTATATTATCATGATGGCTACCACAATTGCGGCATAAGCATCAGCATTTGGAACACGGTACAAGAGAACCAACGCCAGACCAACTATAATGATTGCAGAAGAGATCATATCTGTCTTAAAATGAAGCGCATCAGCTTCCAGCGCCTGGCTACCAAATTTTCTTGCAGTCCTATATAACACTCTGGATCTCTCAAAATCAATCCCCATTGAGCTGAACATAATCACAAATGACAGTACCGTAATTTCCGGCTGGATAGGTTTAAAGAAAATTCTGTCTATACCTTCGTAAAATATCCAACCAGCAACTATGAATAAGAGTATTATTTCCGCCAGGCTTAACATACTCTCTACTTTTGCATAACCATAGGTGTACCTGAAATCCGGGGGCCTCATTACCATTCGG
The DNA here is from genome assembly GCA_046731995.1 of Thermoproteota archaeon. Classification (GTDB taxonomy): domain Archaea; phylum Thermoproteota; class Nitrososphaeria; order Nitrososphaerales; family Nitrososphaeraceae; genus JAFAQB01. The sequence continues at coordinate 3,301 of JBKPMB010000148.1, forward strand.
ATCGCATACAGTGTCATAAATGCCGCAATAATATCAAGCCCGGAATGCATAGCATCTGATAATATGCCAAGACTATTGGTAGAAAATCCAATTGTGAGTTTGAATAGGGTTAGGCCTGCAGAAATTGCAATGGAAGATTTAGCTACTTTAAGGCGACTATCTCTTTTTTTTCTTTGCAATTGCTACTAAAATAACGATTCCTGCTGTTCTATTATAAAAAAGATCCTGTGGTAACAAAGGATATATAAATATATGTTTATATTCTCTTATTACCTCCGTCTGTATACGGGGTCCAAGATATCAAATAACAAATATTATATTTTGGTATTCGACTAAATAAATGGCATGATCAGCAAAATATTCATCCAATTGGTTGCCTGAGTTATAAGCCGTCAGAATTAATTATGGAATAACTTGTCAGCTTCTAAGAGAATAAATCGTGTGGAGTAAATGTAAGGTGTATCAAAAATAAAGAGAATTAATCTAGCTTAGATAGACTTTTCTTTGTGTATTGCGAAGTCAATTGACTGCCTTGGACTATCCAATTACATCTCAACCTGATGGCATCAAGCTCAAGCCTGAAAAAATGGTCACTGACAAATTATATCATTGCATATTTGAGGAGAAGGTTTTCCTCTTCTATAAGGATTACGATGAGTTACTACATTGTTATGAGGTGCAGGATCCTGTTGTCACCAAGGAAATCTCTGAAAACCCTGAGGCTATTGAAGAAATATTAAAAAAATACTGTCAATCTAATCAAGTAGAGTAGTCAGCGATCAACAACATTATATATACTACTACGTGAGATAATCTTACTCAATGACAGCCAGTAATGCACATACAGAACATAAAGCCAGTAACGAGATATTCATCGGAAAAAAGCCACTTATGACCTATGTGACAGCCACTCTAGTTCAACTTGCAAATGAACCACGCGTTATAATAAAAGCTAGAGGTAAGAGCATAACTAGAGCCGTTGACGTGGCACAGATAATTGTAAAGAGGATGGATACGTT
>JBKPMB010000149.1:0-4144 GCA_046731995.1 Thermoproteota archaeon
CCTGACCACGAAACGGCTGTACCGTTTGACGGAGATGGGTACATTCTCAATAGAAAATTGCTGCCTCAGAAACAAATGAAAGATGCATTAAAAATGGGCGTCGAATTTAGAGATAAAGTAATCTTGCGTTCACTTCTCGTAGAAGACAACAATACAATAATTGGAGTTGAAGGCGAAGATTTAACTAACAAAGTAAAATTCAAGAACACAGCAAGACTGGTCATCGATTGCACTGGAGTTACATCAGTTCTGAGGGTTAACCTTCCAATCAAGTCCTTTATACAAAGAAGAATTGAGAGGGATGACCTTGAGGGCACTGGCAGATATATTTATAATTTTGATATCGCAAAGGAAGACAAGACATACTTTGATCCAGACTATTGCATAATACATTTAGATCAGAAATTAGCTCCAGGTGGATACGCATGGGTATTCCCTAAGGGAAATAATAAGGTCAATATTGGTCTTGGGGTACAACAGAAAGCCTTTGATGCACTAAATAAGCAAATGCAAGTTCATCGAGATCTCAAGGGACTCATTGATGATTATGTACGCAGCAATACAGTTATTGCTAATCCAAAAATGTCTGACGGAGATACGGATCAAGGCAATAGCTGGGGAACATGGCAGGTCTCAGTTAGAAGACAGAATGATTGTATGGTCGCAAATGGATACATGCTCGTAGGAGATTCGGCGTGGATGCCCAAGCCATTAGATGCTGGCGGAATCGGACCCGCAATTATTGCCGCCACGATTGCAGGCAGGATTGCTGTTGAAGCGCTTCAAGCAAATGATTCATCCGAGAAAGCATTATGGAAGTACAATAGTGAATTTATCGATGAATACGGTTACAAGACTGCAGGCTTAGAAGTGTTTCGTAGGATGTTACAAGGATTGACAAATGAACAAATCAATTATGGTATGAAGTATTTCTTATCAAAGATGGATATAGAAAAGATTAGTAGAGGCGAGCATCCAGAGTTTGGAACTGTGGACAAATTAGGTCTTTTTATAAGGGGAGCTCTTAACAGAAATCTCGCAGAAGGTCTAAAATTCACCTCTGAACTAAATCAAAAACTTGTAGAACACTACCATAATTATCCAACTGACCCAGAATCATTTCCACAATGGCAGACAAAGTTAAACAGGTTTTTGACAGAAGCATTTTCTCGGTTTGGATGAACTTTAATAATGCCGATAGCAACAGCAACAAGATCGAGTAAAAAGGAATAAACGAAAGCTTTCAATGATCTTCCTATTTGAATACCACTTTTTCAGCAATTTATCAATGGCCATTAAGTTTCCTTTCCAGATTATCAATAGCCTTTATCAGCTCGTCCCTTCTGGTATCCTCTGTAACCACTGCTCGGATGTCTTCTATAAGCATCTTTGCAACGTCTAACTTTCTCCTCATTCCCGATATCAAGTGATCATAAATAGCGAATGGATATACTGAACTATAAATATCCTGCATCAAAGAGAATAACTTTGCCGCATCCTGCCCTCTGCCAGCTCTCATCCTATCATAAACCATCCTCTTTATTTCGCCTATGCAATCTAGCAGTCCAGTTATGTATGATGGACCTGATACATTCAAATCTTTCATGCTTGGTATTGCTGAACTTTGTATTACAGATTTGAGACTGTAAGCTTCTACAATTTCCTGCTCAGCCACAGACACATATTTGTACAGATCAGCCCTGGAGTATTGCCTAAACTCATCTAGCATGGTCTTGGCCTGATGCATATTCATCTGCGCTTTTTGCATTTGATCATGATGCATTGCGACAATTGCCTTGCTACAAAGCGAAATTACATCTCTTGTTCCTTTGATCAATTTCTCTCGTCTTTCTTCTACATCTTTTAGGTCGCTATTGATCTGATCTAGAGAAGTTTGCACATTATCTAACAACATCCATAAGCCTAGATTTAGATTCAATAAAGAGTTTTTGCTATGCTACGATTCATCTAGCATCAAGGGATCTATTGAGTGATAATCTTGGTTTATGGAGATATGTATCTATCTATCTAACTATCTATATTGAAATATATCGCTTGACGTAACAACTTTTTGTGATTATATATTGACTCTTAGTCTTGGGTACTTTCAAACCAAATGTATGCAATACATGCACACGATACGGATCAAAGTTATATGCAAATGCACTATGATCAATATTAGACAATATTGCTATTAATAGGTCAGGACATAGTTCCTAACAGTAGCCATAACGGATCAAGGAGAATGGTTGTTTAGATGGGCAATATTCGTAGGAGCAGAGGCTATAGCTTTGAACATACACTGGTGCAAAGACTGAATAATGGGGTCTGGAATGCCAGACGGTTGGGCGGTTCTAGTACTGGTCTGCCTGATATAATTGCTGTTAACAATATAGAAGCAATATTACTATCAATAGAAGCAAAATCAGGAACCGGAGACACACTCTATGTACCCCAAGACCAAATAAAAAGAAGTCTTTTGATTCGAAATATGTTTAGTTTTTACACAACGAGACATTTTATACTGGCTTTCAAGTTTATGAGAAAAAAAAGGTACAAGAGAAAAGGTCAAGTTGTTTATGAGCACAGGAAGTTAACTGAATATTACAAAGTTGCCGACATTTTTGACAATATGGATGATATCGCTGTTGTAAAATGCACCTATGATGGAAAGATCTTTGCCATCCAAGAAGGTAAATCGAGAAGGCTAAAATTACCAGATTATGTAATGCCATTTTATAATAATGCTGCATAATTATTACCGATACGAAAATCATACACTTTGCTCTGAAGTTCTGACCACATCTAAAAAGATATTTAGAAGGAACTTTTTTTTAAAGTGGAATTCATAACTTGGTGAGACAGCGGAAGATAAAGAAACGATTCAAAGTTGAGGAGCCCATTTCATCAGATCAAATGTATGGTATAGAGGATAAAGCACATAACCTAATTGGAATGAAAAGAGTATATATGATGGAAAATGCTGGTCATGGACTAGCCGACTTTATAATTCTAAAATTTAGAGGCAAACTAAGAGGAAAGCGAATTGTTGCTATATGTGGTACAGGCAATAACGGGGGAGATGGGTTTGTGGCAGCAAGACATCTATCATATTATTATGGTGCCAGCGTTCAACTAATATTGTTGGGCTTTGCAAATGATCTTCGAACGGAGGAAGCAAGAATCAATTGGCAAATTATTCAAAAAATGGACTCTATAGAAGTCATAACTGGTAACGAAATCAATGGCAAAATTAAAAAAACTATTGAATATGCAGATGTGGTTATAGACGGTATTTTTGGAACCGGAATAAGAGGTCAAATACGTGAGCCTCACGCATCAGCTATAAAAATAATAAACAAGTCAAAAGCCTATGTTGTTTCAGTGGATGTTCCGTCAGGCATTGATCCTAACACAGGTAAGGCACATGATATCAGTATCAGAGCGGATGCAACAGTAACCTTTCACAGAATGAAAATCGGCCTGGTCAATAACAAGAAATACTCTGGAAGTGTTCACATTGAAAAGATAGGAATTCCTCACGAATCCGAGGACGGAATAGTGTGATTTGCTATGAGAGTCCTACAAATTCTTGTCGGGCAAATGGCAAATTTCAGTTACATTATAGCTGATGAGAAAAAAGGCGAAGCTGCTATAATCGATCCATCATGGGATTTAGAGAAAATCTTTGATACGCTAAAGAAAAATAAATGGAAAACAAAGTACATAATAAATACGCATTCCCACTTTGATCACGTCTTAGGTAATGATCAGGTAGCCGAAATTACTGGTGCAGATATCGTTCAGCATAATAACTCACAGCTCGTTAAACAAAGATCAGTATCAGAAGGCGATCTAGTAAAGGTAGGAGATATTTCAATTAGAATATTACACACTCCTGGACATTCTCCAGATAGCATCTGTCTTATAGTTGATGGACATTTGGTGTTTACAGGTGACACGTTATTTGTTGGAAATTGTGGAAGAGTGGATCTTCCAGGGAGCGATCCTAGGGAGATGTATACTAGTCTGCTTGAGAAAGTGGCAAAACTTGACGAGTCACTAATTGTATATCCTGGTCATAATTATGGACCACGTCCTACATCCACGATAGGTGAAGAAAAGAGGACAAATTACGTTCTAA
>JBKPMB010000150.1:0-9867 GCA_046731995.1 Thermoproteota archaeon
TGTATAAATTTACTGAATTGCATATAGTCCTGTTTCTTAGAATTGCTACTATAATGCATAGACTGCCTATCATAGTTATAACTTTGAACGTTGACAGTACAACGAGGTAACCATCAGCTATTGATTATTATTGAATAATCAATTGTAACAGAAAAGATTATTTTTGATTTAAATCATGCTATCAATACCCTAATGGTACGAAAGACTGCTGTTATAGCTATAACAAAACATGGAATTGAGATAGCTCGCAGGATAAAAGAAAATATTCAAGAAGTAAAAATCTATGTCCCGGCTAAGTACAATGTCTCTACATCTGAAAATGCATCTGATATAACCTGGTTTACCGAACAAACTACACAGCTATTGACAAATCTTTTTAAATCTAATGATGCGCTAATATGCATATTCTCATTAGGCGCTGTCATAAGACTGATTGCACCATTACTTGTTGATAAGAGAAGTGATCCTGCAGTGTTGGTAATCGATGATAAAGCAAATTTTGTAATAAGCGCATTATCAGGACATCTGGGAGGAGCAAACGCACTCACCCGACTTGTCGCTTCCTTTTTTCCAAATTCACAACCGATAATCACTACTGCTGCTGACGTTAATGAAACTATTGCAGTTGACTTAATAGGGAGGGAGTTTGGATGGAGAATTGAAAACCCTGAAAATGTAACACGAGTAAGTGCATTTATGGTTAATGAGGAGAAGATAGCTCTATACCAACAGGCAGGGGAAAAAAACTGGCTGCCTACAGCATCTTTACCAAAGAATGTTATAGTAGTCAAAAACCATAATGAAATAAGATCGCCTGAATTCAAGGCTGCATTAATAATCTCAGATTTATTAATTATTGATCCAGTTATTTTGGAGAAATCAGTAATATTTAGACCAAAAAGCCTAGTAGTAGGGTTAGGACTTCATTGGGATACACGTAAAGATGATATTGAATTGGGAATTCAAACGGTTATGAAAGATAAAGGATTGAGCTTTATGAGCATTAGAAATATATCATCCATTAATAGAGAAAAAAAGATAAGAGGATTGCAGGAGTTTTCAGACCATCATGGTATTCCAGTTGAAACTTATGATAAAGACAGACTTGCGGCAGTTGCAGCGCCAAATCCATCCCATATAGTTCAAAAGTTTGAAGGTATTGCAAGTGTATCTGAAGCCTCTTCAATACTAAGTTCAAAAGGCGAGATTATAGTTCCTAAACAAAAATTCCCGCCAAATCTTACAGTGGCTATATCAAGGGTAAAGTTTGACTAGATGAAAAAAGCTCTTTTGATAATAGATAGAGGCAGCAAAGAGCTAGATGTCAGACTTGAGCTTCAGGATATTTGCTCAATTGCAAAGCATAAAGTAGGGTATGATTATACAAGCTACTGCTTCTTAGAAGTCGTACAGCCTTTTATAAGGGAAGGAATAGAAAATTGTCTTGCTAATGGTGCTGACTTGATTACCGTAATGCCTTACTTTCTATATCCTGGTATGAAGTTGAAAGATACAGTTAGACAAAGCGCCAGCATTGGTCAAAGAATGAACTTGAAGATGATAATAACAAAACCACTCAGCTATCATTCTATACTTACCGACGTGGTAATCAATAGAATCCATCAATTAAAGACAGAGCAAAAAATCCAATATTCTGATCTTGCATGTGATATTCTACTTATTGGCCACGGTAGCAGTGATAAAAATGCTAGAAATGCTTTCATTTATACAGTTAATACTCTAAAGCCATTCTATCGAAATGTAAATTTCTGCTTTCTCGAATTAGATAAACCAGATATAGAGGAAGGCATAAAGAACGTAATATTTCAAAATGATCCAAAAATTATACTACTGATGCCATATTTTTTACACAAAGGTGCTCATATCAAGCGCGATATAATCATAAATATTAATGCAGCACTAGAAAAATATAGATTCGCAAATGTATTTCTGACTAAACATTTGGGAGTAGATGAAAAATTAGTTGATCTTATAGTTGAGCGTGTAAGAGAGGTGGAGGAAAAGAGAATTGATCTCTTTTAACGAAAAGAAAATAACCTCCGCAGATAGAGAAATGTCAAAAAGATCGTTTGATATTGAAAAAAAAAGCTTTGATATAATCGATGCAGAAATTGGAGTACATCACTATGATAACTCAGAATGGATAATTGTGCGCCGCGTTATTCATGCAACTGCAGACTTTGATTTTGCTAGAGACGGAGAACGAATAATATTTCATAGAAACGCGATTGAATCTGCCTTCAATGCTATAGAAAACAAATGTAATATTGTCACTGATGTGGATATGGTACTTTCAGGAATAAACAAAAAATCAATCTCCAGTCTTGGATTGAAAGCTATGTGCTATATTTCGAACCAATCGGTTATTGATGAATCACGCAAATCTAATAGAACCAGATCAGAAGTTGCAATGCGTCATGCAGCAAACGAAATGGATGGAGGGATAGTGGCTATCGGTAATGCTCCCACTGCCCTATATGAAACAATTAAAATGATTCGAGAAGGAGCTATAAAGCCCGCTGTTGTTATAGGTATTCCTGTCGGTTTTGTCTCTGCTCGTGAATCCAAAGAAGAGCTTATGACAACATACATTCCATTCATCACTAATCTGGGTAGAAAGGGTGGAAGTCCGGCAGCGTCTTCTATTGTAAATGCAATAATGTTGCTATATCAGGTAAAAAATGAACAAAAACATACATGATGCGATTTGGTCTGTTGCTGCCATCCCAAGGTTGTAATGTATTAGCAAGAGAAACAACCTACCTGCAATAGTATACATTTTCGAATAGCAATAGAAAATAGTATAGATAGTACAATGATTGTTAAATAAATTTAAAATGTTCCAGTAGCCTATCTGCTGATACCTGCAAGCAATCGCTTCAACTTATCGAAGTATATAACACCTTTCGTACCTAGATTCTTTAATATTAATCCATAACCACCTTCTTACAAGTGCCTCCCAAATATTTGCTACTTCACATTTTTTACCTTCTATACTTGAATCACCCTCAATTCCATCATTTATTGATTGTAGTTTTTTGATGCTAAGTATATTTAACTACTACGTAGTAGTTAAAATGAAACTGAACTTCTGATTATAGTTATTGTGATAGCAACTTCTAATAGAAAATAGCTCTTGGCATAGCATGTATTAAGAAGAACTTAGAGATCAGCTATTATAAACGTTATAGATATAGAGAATGATACAATCGACATAGTCTTAAGACCAGGTTATTTGCATAAATATCCTTAAGCCTGATAAATTGATAAGTACAATAAGGTTCAAAAAATACATACTAAATAACCCGCATATAAATATACTAATAATATAAACAATGTCATATACAACAACTGATTTAATGGTAACGTACATTTGTTATTACTATTTAGTACAGATACTTGGTCTCATCATATCCTAAAGCTTCTTCAGAATAATGAACAAAAATATCTGACACTATTGTATTTGATATCCTCTTTGAAGGGATCTCAAAGTTCAGTATGGAAATTAAATTCATAGATCGCACATAGTAAGCTATATTACTTAATTATAAGAATCATCAATTTTTCACTATTATCCCTATGATCTTTTTTATTATCAAGAATATAATTTTGAAATTGAGTTACTTTTTGAAAACTCATTCAGAGATGCTGTACCAAAGATATTAAATGTTCAATATACATTTTATAACCTAATGCATGTATTAGATCTCCATCAATTATTAATAGCTCCATTTTATCAATGACTTGTTTTAGAAGATCTGAATGAATCAATCGATTTTGTTCTCTTAGCTTATCCAGATTGCTATTCACCTCAGCTTGTAGTTCTGGACTTTCTAATTTCTGCTTTACATTTTCGAATCGCACTAACTGTTCACTGATAGGGTTGCTGCAGGCCATGAGTGCTAAAGGTCTGTTAACTAAATTATTAAGGATTATGATATCCCCCAGTTCTACAGATAAATTACTGTAATCTATCCAATACCTTGTTTGTTATTATTGATCTGGCAGTCTCAAAAATATTGATCCACATTTGCCATGTTAACTTGCCAGTGTTAGTATTGCGTCTACTAGGATGATATGAAACCAAAAGGGTTTTATCACTTGCAATACTATAACATGCACCATGATAGAACGCCAATCCACTCAAATTACTTACTTTGCAAAATGTATCAAAAGCAAGTCTTCCAAGTGTCAGAACGACTTTTGTGTTACTTAATATATTTAATTCTGTCAAGAGATACTGTGAGCAATTCGATATTTCTACTGAGCTTGGTTTGTTAAGGGGGGGAGCACATCTTATTATAGCTGTAATATATGCATCTTTCAATATAAGGCCGTCGTTGCTAGATTTGCTGGTAGGTATATTTGCAAACCCGGTATCAAACATTACTCTTGCAAGCCAATCACCAGACTCATCTCCTGTAAACATTCTGCCTGTTCTATTGCCACCATGTGCAGCAGGTGCCAATCCAATGATCAATAATTTAGCTCTCACATCCCCAAATCCCTGAAGTGGTTTGGCCCAGTAATGTTCATCTATAAATCTTTTTACTTTGATTTCACCTACTTGATGAATATAATTCAATAAACGAGGACATAAATTACATTCAATTATCTTTTTATTGAGTATATATAACGAATTGTCTAATGCAAAATTCATTTTAAGATTAGTAGGACACAAGATGAATCTAAACTAGTTTCATTAATAATTTAATTGTTAAGGGCTAGGTTCTTTACTGAATTAAATTTGATCATCGGATTCTTTGTAACTAACTGCAATAGCTCTTCATACATACACTGCAAACAGCAAGAAGGCCCTGAGGAACAATGCAATTGATGTTGCAAGACAATGTATGCAAGTATGTCTCTTCAGCCGTTATAGTAGCTATGACATAGACCAGTGTATGTTGTGATTTGTCTTTAAGAAATATATATTGATGTATTATGAGTTAACACAAAAAATGATAAGGAATTGCATATACATAGATCATTTAACAATATTTCTACTAATATTAATTCTGTCTCCCAATATGAATAATAAGATACTAGATAACTTGATTCGGATGGCCACAAAGTAAATACATATGCTTTCCATCGAGCAAGTGATTGCATCAGTTGCTTTTATGGTAGTCATGACTATTCTAGCTTATAAGGTACGTATAATTGATAAATATGGTGCAATAGTGGCTCTGCCAGTCGGTTTTATTATACTATATTTTGGTTCTATTTTATGGTTTTTTGTAATATTAATATTTTTTATAACAGGATCATTGTTTACCAAATACAAATACAAACAAAAGCAGAACATGGAACTCGCTGAGGACAATGGTGGCGCACGCAGTTGGAAAAGTGTAGTAGCAAATGGAGCGCCTGCAGCAGCATTTGCAATATTCTATTACTTATCACATAACAATCCGATCTTTACTCTGTTTTTTACAGGATCAGTTAGTTTTGCATTATCCGATACAGTGGCGACTGAAATTGGGTTGCTCAGCAAATCAAAGCCTCATTCAATATTGACAGGTAAGAAAATTGATACAGGTCAATCAGGCGGAATTACAATTCAAGGCGAAATAGCTGCATTGATTGGGTCACTTCTGATAGGCAGTATTTGTGGGCTATTTTTATCAGAACGTATATTTTCTCAGATACATATTATACTACCAGCTGCAATTACTGGAGGAATGATAGCTACTAATATTGACAGTATATTTGGGGCAACAATTCAAGCGAAGTATAAATGTCTAAATTGTAAAAAATACCTAGAAAAGATGACAATACACTGTAACCTTCCTGTTGTTCAAGAAAGAGGCATATCCATGGTAGATAATAATGTTGTTAATCTTTTGGCCGCATTTATAGGAGGCGTTATTTCAGCTAGTTTTATAATCGTTCATTAGTAAATTATTTATTATCATTCTCTGTATATGGATACGTTTCAAACGGTTTTCTGCCAATATATAGTAATATTTAGTAAATGAATATATTCATCCGCATACGTGATATTTGTGGTTTATTTTGATCTTATCTAATTATGCCTTTTAGGCTGGTAGAATAGTTTATTTCTATGATTGGTTGAAACAATTCGAGTACGTATGCCTCTAATTTCGGTCTCGATGTACCCCGGAAGAACAAGAGAACAAAAAGAAGAATTCGCAAAGGCAGTGACTAATGTGGCTGTGCAAATTTTAAAAACAAAAGCTGAGCATGTAATTGTTGTTTATGATGAAAATCCACAGGAAAACTGGTTTATTTCAGGAAAGCAATTGTAGAATATTTGTTTATTGAGCACAATTCATCCATTTTTATTTGATACATAATTAATGAGGACTAGTATTGTTAGTAAGACCGAGATTAATACTATTACACTGGTGCGGACTACGATAATGCGCCATATAAATTGACAACACATTCTTTTAAAGACAATTTGGTGGAATTAATTTTTTAGCAATATATTAGATGTTTAATATAACATTATAATCTGAAGGGAGATGAAGTCTCTGAACGTATCTGCATGATGTTGATCGTCATTATCTTCTTGAAGATTTATTACTAGAGAGAACAGATAATATAGTAACAATTCTGGAGTTATCAAAATAACATGAGTAATATTGGCCATGTGCTGGAATATGTCAACAAAAGATCCGATGTAATAGACATTTTAGAGTGTGTACTATGTAATACTAACACAAATGAATATCATCTAAAACTTGAAGATTGCATTCGCCTGCTCGAGTCAGACGATATCCATTCGATTGGTTTTGTGGGCAATGCAATTAGGGAAAGACTTTTCAACAATGTTGCAACGTTCGTAAATAATATAAATTTAAACTATACCAATGTGTGCGTTACCTATTGCAAATTTTGTGCATTTTATCGCCCACCAGGACATGATGAGGGATATGTACGTAGCAAGGAAGAAATAGTAAATCGTATAGCAGCATGCAAACAAAGATATAATATAACACAATTATTAATACAAGGTGGACATAACCCAGAACTAAAAATCAACTATTATGAAGAAATTTTCAGTGAAATAAAGCGCAAATGTCCAGATGTTGCAATTCATGGTTTAACGCCATCTGAAATCGATATGATTTCAAAGGTTGAAAGAAGCAGCACAAAAGAAGTTTTATCTAGACTGAAATTGGCTGGTCTAGATTCTTTTCCTGGAGGAGGAGCAGAAATACTTGATGATGATGTAAAATCAATAATAAGTCCATTGAAAATAAAAAGTGAGGTATGGCTTAGAATAATGGAAGAAGCTCACAATATAGGTCTGAAATCTTCTGCTACAATGATGTATGGCACAGTTGAAAATAACGAACAGATAGCTCGACATATTATGAAGATCATAGATCTACAGCAAAAAACAGGAGGGTTTATGGCATTTATTCCGTGGAACTTTGAACCCAATAACACTGCAATTCAATCAGAAGGTCAAATAAAATACTCTTCGGGTGGCTGGAAATTATTAAAGATGATTGCGATATCTAGAATTATGTTTTACAATTCAATCACTCATATACAATCATCGTGGTTAACAAACGGTACAGGGTTAGCACAATTAGCCCTCTGTTATGGTGCAGACGACTTTGGAGGAACACTTATTGATGAAGAGGTTGTGAGTGCCACAGGAGCTCGCTCAACTGAAATTACTACTAACAGAATAATTGATACTGTGAGACAAATTGGCTATATACCAGCTGAAAGAGACAATTTTTACAAAATAATTCATGAATACTATTGATAACAACATATACATCTATTATTTATCCTTGTATTCACAAATAAAGAGAACTAAAAGAGCATCAGCATGGAAATAATTGCTAAACAGTTGAGTAGCGTATTATGCGTCGATATTTAGTTTTTGCTTATACCGTGTGTCACTTATGCCTCAAAATGGTGGAATATTCTTATTTTTTGAGTACCATTGATGAATACATTCCACCATAAATGATCTCCTTTATCATTTCCGAATTTAGAAAGTCATGAGGAAAACCCAATTCTATTTTACTTATTTCATTTAATCTTTGCATTTGGTCATTTGATAATACAAACTCTAGACAAGCTAAGTTATCTTTTATCTCAGACTCTTTCCTTGAGCCAATAATCGGTATTATTTTATTTTTCTGTTAATAGCATGTTTTGTTGTCTAATCCAGTTTAAAGCAACTTGTGCTGTACTGCATCTTACCTCTTTGGCCACATTGCTAACTTCTTGGGCAATCAGAATATTGCTTGTGCATAAAATATAAGCAATACAACATTTTTTAACTAACCACTGAGTAGTATTGTTCGTTGACCATAACCGCCACTGCAAAGACAAAACAACGAAAACCTGGTACATTTCCATATCTGATTACAGAAAATGACGACATGATAGACAAATATATCAAAAGCATCAGGATAATGAGCAAATCTACAGCTCGTGAATACTGTAAACGATTGACCAATTTTCAGGCTTTCATTAGCAGTAAATATGCTACTCCATTGACAGACGATCTCATTACCAATATTAAAGACCATGCATTGGATGTATACGATATTTTGAATGGTTATAGTGCATATTTACTACAAAATCATGTGATTACTACACTTACATTAAAGCAGAGTATTGTAACTGTGAAAAACTTCCTTGAGTACCATGATGTAGACATTAGCCCTAAGAAATTCAAGTTTAAGGTAAAGCTGTCTCGTGTGATTAAAAAATAAAGAAGCATTGTCAAAAGAAGACATAATTTATATCCTAAACGCATGTTCCGATATTAGACTGAAAAGCTATGTATTGTTACTTGCGGCTACTGGAATGCGTGCTACTGAAGTATTATCGATTCGCATCAAAGATTTGGATTTGAAGTCTAGTCCTGCCAAACTCTTTGTAAGGGGTGAGTATACTAAAACCAGAACGGACAGGATAGTATTTTTAACCGAAGTAACGCATCATCTAAACTCCTATCTAAGTTACAAATACAGAACAAGAAGAGTTTCTTATAAGGGCGAAATAACAGGAAAACGATTACAGAGATCAGAACACCAGAGAAGGAAGAATCTGATCTGATATTTGCATTATATCAAAATACACAAGCACCTGTTCCAATGAATCTATACGTTGAATTTGTTAGATCATTTGGTAAGACATTAGATCGTATGAACAAAGGTGATAGAGAAGACGGAAGCAATGAAAGACGTAGGAAGATAACACTTCATTCATTTAGGCACTTTGTAAAAACTACCATATCCGACTTAGGATATGGCGATTATTCAGAATGGTTCATTGGACATAGCGGCTCAACATATTGGCGCAAAAAAGAATCAGAAAAAGCCGAGTTGTTCAAAAAGATAGAAGCCTATTTTACGTTCCTTAACATTCACCAACTAGAAAGACAGGGTGCAGACATACAAAGCAAGGTACAGGAGCTAGAAGATCTCAAGTGCGCTAAGAGAAACAGACAAGGTAAAAGATGATGCCATAGCGCATCTATCCGATCAGCTTTTGGCCCTATCCACAAGGCTACAGGAGCTTGAACGAAAACAACAAACATAGGGGATTTGATTTCTCAACCCATAAGTGGGGATTCTTAGGATTATTGATAATTGTCTGATAGTAAGTAAATGGAAGCACTACAGCACAACTGCAGTTGATAAAGTGAACTTTCAGCATGGATTATTTTATTTCAATTAGTTCAGTTATAGTGGTAGTGTATATAAAGTCTTGCATGTCTACTAGTATGAATTTCCAGAAATCGTTAATATCATGAATTCTTTTTGTACTTTGCCCAAATTCAGTCAGTTGGGGGACTTAAACCTCGAAGCGGCAGGGCTGAGGAAGCCCGCTGCTTATCGT
>JBKPMB010000151.1:0-5482 GCA_046731995.1 Thermoproteota archaeon
TCTATCAAATTTGCACAGAAGAAATCAGGGTCGGATTGTCAGAACGCGATCTGCAAGCTAAAATGATTTTTGAAGCTATGAAAATGGGCGCCAGCCCAGCGTTTTATCGATCAACATTGAATCCACTAATCATTGCAGGGGGTTCAAATAGTGCCTTACCACATGCAGAAGTTTCCGATCGCAAGTTCATGAAAGGTGATATGATTGTAGTAGACCTTACCTTAAGATACGACGGTTACATAGCTGATGCAACTAGGACTTTTGCCTTAGCTTCAGCTACGTCAGAAATGAAAAATGTACATAACATTGTTAAACAATCCCAGGAGGCTGGGATGAATGCAGCCAATAACGGTAGCTTATGTGGAGATGTTGATGCCACATGTAGAAGTGTGATAGAGAAAGCAGGTTATGCAAAATACTTTATACACTCTACTGGACACGGAATTGGTCTTGAGGTCCATGAGCCGCCATGGTTGCGGATAAAAAATCAAGAAATTTTGAAAACAAACATGGCGATAACAATTGAACCTGGCATATATATTAAAGACAAATTTGGCGTAAGGATAGAAGATAGCGTCATAGTCAATGCCTATGACAATGGAAGTATAATGAATCTTAATGCATTCACAAAAGATTTGCTAGTACTTGGATAAGATTACTTGTAATGTATAGTACCCTATTACATAGAATGATTTTTCAATTGGGCATACATATATGCGTACATATTACAGTAGTAGAATAGAAGAAGATATTCATAATTAGATCATTATGATTTCTATCTTTGGAAGGTAGAACATACATATATGTATTTTTATATATACATATATTAATGAGTATAGTTTGATTCAAAACTCACTATTAAACTGTTTTGGAAGAGAGCTAAATCCAGATTCTATTTGTGCCTCGCCTATAGCCCTCCACTTTATTTGCTTTACTGCCTGAGGATTTGATAATAATTTGATGATTGGGGCGCTGGTATTTGAGGAAGTTATCTCAAATGTTGACTTCAATGGTGTTGTCGAATTATAATAAAGCTGAGGTCTTCCATTGAGCGGAATATCCTCATATGATAAAATCCCTGATCCTAGCGGCGTACCATTTGCAAACAACTGATATTCAATCTTCGATGTAGTCAATACCTGCTGAGTTGGGTTATAAACATTAAAATAAACATTTAACCCAATTGTGCGACTATCATTTGTTATATTCGGATTTACCAGTTCCACATTTGAGAGATTTATATTTACATTATTTACGTTAGCAGGTAATGTGATGGTAAGAATACTTGGAAGCAGAATAATTACAACTACAATTACTGCAATTGCCCCAATGAGGATCATTCTGCGCCTGCTTAGAAACATTGAACGTTCTATCCTACCTGAATATGAAGTGAATTAAAACCTTTCCTTATTCTAGCAGCATGGATAATATACTATAATCCACCATTAGTAGAAGAGATGGCCTTTACCGATAGCCTGATCATGTGGTTACATTTAACTTGCGCTTCAATATGGGTAGGAGGCTCAATTTTCCTTGGCATAGTTCTTTCACCTATGCTGAAAACAGTTACAAAAACAGTGGAAGAACGTGTTGCGCTTATGATCAAAATTGGCAGACAATTTAATAAGATTGCAATGCCGTCTTTTGGCATCTTGATAATAACTGGTATTTATAATTCGCGTTCGTTCCTTGAAGAACCGAACCTGCTAATTGATACGAAGTATGGTATAATATTATTGATCAAAATAATTCTAGTAATAACAACTATTTCAACCTACGTAGTGCATGTTAAAATTCTCAACACAGAAGTAGAAAGAAAAGTGATGGTACAAAATGCTGGCAATATATATGTTCAATCTATACGGTCAAAAATAATATCTCTTGGTAGGATTACTGTCATTCTGTCTATATTAATACTTTTATTAGCAGCAATGCTTCACAATGGCGGATTATAATAATACATGATTTTGATTTAATTGCTGACATATTACAAAGTATGTTCATGACTGACACCAATTTGACTAATTATATATATTCATCATTGATGGGATGGTGAGGTAAACTGATTCCTATAAATAACTTTTATTTTTTACAATGAACACCATAGTGAGTATAAAGAATATGTGTGAATAAATTTGAGCTCTCCTACTGCTTCATTATAGTAGCCAGAGTTTTAGCGATCTGTGAACTGGCGAGTAACAAAACTACAACATGATCTTTTATTTTTTTGGATGCATTTAGTTCCATTATATTTAGCTGACCATCAATCGTAAATTCTAACTGGATTGTATTTTTTATAACGTTGGCATTTCTAATTCCAAATTTTTTTCTCATTAGGCTATCAGGATTATGTGGGTCAAGCAATGTTAATTCATTTACGGTATTAATGAACAAATTAAGCAGTACAAAGAGTGGGTTTATTACTATATCAGCATCCTTGACTATACCCCACGTAACTCTGCTTTCAGGAGTGGACGCTATTTTATCAAAATTTCTTACAAACTCTACAAATACGGATTCCACCGTTACATCAACTACATTATCATTTATTCTAATAAATTGTGAAGCGACTTTTTGATCAGTAAATTCCATGCCTTTGTATTTTACATATAAAATTGGTCGACCATATTTTACAATATGCGCCTCACATCCAGGAATTTGTTTTATCAAATTTATAAAATTGTTTCTTGATAAGTGGTTCCCAAACGTGGAATTCATCTTTGAAATTATCATTAGCTTGATCAAATCACGGATAAAATCGTCAGCTTGTTTTGGATGTTCTTTAAAATCGTATCGTATCTCTTCGATCACAAGTCCTATACGACATCAGATATGCAAATAAACTTTCTATTTTTTAGAGACATTTATTAACATAACGTATTTACAGATATGTCAAACATAAGATGAAATCTGTTGGCTAATGGTAACAGCAACAACTATACTTTATATAGTCCTAGCTACGAAAATAGAATAAATAGTAATATTTCTCGCTTCATGAGGAAGCATGGTATTGGAGATTATGTTCATCTTGTACAAAAGTCTAACGAAAATATTGAATGGTATTGGAACGCAGTAAATGAGGATCTTAAATTAGAATGGTTTAAGAAGTACGATCAAACTTTTGACGCATCAAGGGGAATTCCATGGACAAGGTGGTTCATAAATGGAAAATGCAATATAATTAGCAACATAATTGACAGACACGCAAAAAATCAGCCGGATAAAATTGCATATATTTTCGAAAATGAAAAAGGAGACATAAGAAAAATTTCATATGGACAACTTGCTTATGAGGTAAACTTAGTTGCTTGTTCGCTGTTAGCTGAGGGTATTAAAAAAGGCGATGTTATAGCAATTTATTCACCTATGGTTCCTGAGGCATTTTTTTCACTTTTTGCTTGCTCCAAAATTGGTGTAATACATACTACGATATTTTCAGGATATGGCAGCAAGGCTCTACATTTGCGTCTTAAGAATTCAAATGCAAAGATGCTAATTACGTCATCTAAGATGTACCGCAGATCTCATCTTATCGATCTGAAAAGCCAATGGTTATCTGCTGCAAGAGATACAAATATCTCCAAAATAATCACGATTGGAGAAGAAGGGGAAGATGATGAGGATGTAAAACAGGATTTTTTTGATAACAAGATAGTTAACTACAAAGAGTTTGTAGCAAATGCAAAGTTAAACGGAAAACAGTGTAATACGGAGATTATGGATTCTGAAGATCCCCTTTTTATTCTATATACATCAGGAACTACTGGTGTACCCAAGGGCACTGTTCAAGTTCACGGTGGTTTTACAGTAGTTGCTGCACAACAAACTTCATTTCTGATTGATATGAAGTCAACAGATATCTTGTTCTGGTATGCTGACATTGGTTGGATTACTGGTCAGACGTGGGTCGTGTACGGCAGCCCTATGATTGGAGGCACGGCTCTAATTTATGATGGTGTCCTTGATTATCCCAAAGCAGACACCTGGTGCAATTTAATCGATAAACACAAAGTCACAATTTTTGGCACTTCTCCTACAGCAATTCGGGCTTTTATAAAGAATAATCTATCAATAAGTAATTATGATTTTAGATCATTAAGAATTCTGACTACTACTGGTGAGCCTATAAATAAGAATGCGTGGATATGGTATTTTGAAAACGTTGGTAAAAAAAGATGTCCAATAATCAATTTATCAGGAGGTACTGAGATCGGAGGAGCTATTGTTAGTGCTTTACCAATTATGTCACTAAAACCTTGTACTGTAGGATACCCTATTCCCGGATTTGATGCTGACGTTTTTGATGAGGAAGGCAACAATACTGACAAAGGTTACTTAGTGATCAAGAAACCTTGGCCTTCGATGACCAGAGGAATTCTAAACGATGCAGGCAGATTTATTGAAACATATTGGTCAAAATATAAAGATGTATGGTATCATGGTGATCTCGTATTTGTAGATTATGACGGACTATGGTACATGCAAGGGAGAACTGACGACATTATTAAGGTTGCAGGACACAGAATTGGAAGTACTGAGATCGAAGCTGCTGTTACATCTCATCCTGCGGTCGCCGAAGCTGTCGCAATAGGTATGCCTGATGAGGTAAAAGGCGAGACAATAGCTGTGTACACAGTTTTGAACGACAAATCATCGACTCGGAATGTCGCATATATGGATATAATAAGGAATGAAATTATTAAAAATGTTGAAGATTCTATTGGAAGATTCGCTTGTCCCAGTCTCATTAAATTCGTCAATGATCTGCCTAAGACTAGAACTGGAAAACTCCTCAGACGACTAGTCAGAGCAAAGGTATTTAACAGTACAGAACAGCAGGATCTGACAACAATTGAGAATCCAACGTCGCTTGATGATATATAGATATAATGAAAAATGTAGGGGTAGACCTTATAAATAAATATATAGATAGGTCATGCTAGAAAAGTAAATACAAGATTTGATAATGGAAACAAGAATGGGTACATAACTATTATGATATAACGACAATATGTATTGCTTATTTAAGATAGTAGTTAACCTTTAAGTTATATGCTATATAACTGGGAGATAAGATAATGGACTAAACTAACTTACTACTATGTCTACAAAATATAGAATATCAAAGGACTCAAATACAATCATAGAAATCGTCTAACCTTGGCGTGGCTGTGTGTTATATTGGCAGTCATTTGTTGGGACCGCTTCTATTATATCTTTGTCTACATGTCAAACTTGTCGGGATTGATACCAATACGTCTGCTATCTTTGTTCTAGGTTTAGGTCCATAACACTGGGTCTACAACTATAGGACGTAGCTCATTGGATTTAACACACATATACACAAGAATCCCAGCGGTGTTCTAGTCATGGTATTATGGCAGAAGCTAGTTAATTCATATAAAAATCCAACTCTCATCAAGTGAGTTGTTATTAAATTTGCTTAACGTGGTATAAATTCAATGACAGACAACGTAAAGCT
>JBKPMB010000152.1:0-2082 GCA_046731995.1 Thermoproteota archaeon
CATTGTGTAAGAATTGTCCTGTATCAGTTATAGCACCTCTTATAGACTGTGATGCTTGCTTAGATGGTGTTGATGTAGTTGTTTTTCCTGTTTGATTTTTAGTTGTTGCATCTGCCTGAGCATGTACCGAACTAAAACTTGCTATAAAAGCTGTTAATGTGATCCCTGAAATCATCATTGTTAGAAAAGCCATTGGTATTATTATACTTGCTATTTCCACTATATTAGCAACTACAATTAAGAATCTTATATGCATTCGTGTTAATAACTTTAAACTAGTCCTTTTAGTATGCTTAATAGATGGACATCTATAAATAAAATGTTCGAAGTTGGCTTTTTAGCTATCCAATGTGAAGATATCCACAGTAAGCAAAGACCATATGCCACAAAATGACGAGGTAGTTCATTGTGTTTTCTACATTAGTAGCTAATTATTAGTGATTATTTTGTCTATAATTATTCATCGCCAAAATCTCCAAATAGCTCAAATTTGGAAACTCGTTTTATACGTTTTAGGCGCGACTTAATCTCACCACCGTACGATACGATCGTGCTGTTGACCGATATACCACTCTTTACAATATTTTCAATTGCAAGTATGGATAAGAAATAAACTGCTGGAGTATACTGGATTGCAAATCTGAATTGCCAGTTGCTGCTGCTGGCACTCCAAAACAGAAGAGAAACAATAAACCATGCAATAAAGCTATAGTTAAATCTGTCCTCATAGGTTCTTCTATATAATAAGGCTATAGGTACAAGCAGGAAAGGAAGACCCCATATATTAATAGAATTTACAAGATAATAAGGAGACAATAACAAGCTAAGGGTCGTATCTTTTGAAAGTGCAGTTGTAAATGTACCAGCTTTTAGATACACTATCAAAGCGATAAGTATAAGAGTAGGCACACCAGACGATATTGTTCTGAGGGCAAGTTTTGGTTTTCTGCTAAGTATACTTTCTACAACAAAAATTGCAGCGACTTGAAGAAAAACTGGATATCGTGATGCAAATGTCAATGCAATTGTTATACCGGCCAAAAACCAATATTTTTCATTTCGACTTTTAAGGAAGTATATACTAAGAACAAGAAAGAACAAGGACAAACCTTCAGTCAGAATTTGGGTACTAAATAAGAACACCGGTCCATTAATCATGGTAAGCGCTGTAGCACCAAATGCAAATGTCTTTCCCTTGTATTTTCTTAAGAGAATATACAAAATGACTCCTGCGCCGACCGTGAAAATCGCCTGCAGTCCCTTAACGAGAACCCAATTTTCACCAGTAACAGACCAAATACCCGCAATGATCCATGAAATCAGCTGGGGCCTGTAATTCTCATCTAGAGGCTTGTTGTTCAGCCAATCATGAGCATTCATCAGATATACAGTGCCATCATGGCTTGGCACCTTCAGCACAGAAATATAGTCATAGTAATATAGAGCCAGGAATACGCAAAAAATTATAAAAACAATATCAATGCCATACGATTTGAAGAATAGCAGGATGCTTTTGTTATCTTTTCTTAGATTGTTATGATTTTCTAATGCCATTATGCTGCACCTAAAGATCCTCTATTTTTTTATATAGAAGAAGCCTAGCATTTTCCGCGTCAGCTTGTCCTATTTTCTGAAAATCAGCACTTAATGCCTTTAATCCTTCCCTGGAAAATATCGGTCTTAATTCTGCAATACTAGTTCCTCGCCCATGGGTATAAACTACTAACAAATACTTGTAACCAAGATCTGACATCCATGTTACAAGTGTTTTTTCAGATTTTACCTTTCCTTTCCAAGGAACCTTGACAGGATGATCACTAAAATATTTTGTTACAGCAGAATTAGCCGTAACTACTATAGTTTCATTTTTAGGAACAGATTTCGTAAGATTCTTTACTGCTTGTATATAAAGGTCATCATTTATGTTAGCAGCATCACCAAAAGCGCCTAAATGATTTATACTCTGAGCATGTGAATAGACTGCACCAACTAAGACCATCGCTATCGCCGCGCCTGCTATCCAATATTGGATTTTCTTAAGTTTTGTAATAATAACTCTAGTCATGTTCCAACATATATTAA
>JBKPMB010000153.1:0-14464 GCA_046731995.1 Thermoproteota archaeon
GTATGAGGTAGTTGTTGTAGTTGTCTGCACCACATAATCTTGACCTTAATGAGATTGACCAGCCAATAGTCAGGTCAGCTATTGAAGCACTCAATAGCAGGAATAAAAAACAATGGTATGAATTGTTTTCTGATAAGCCTGAACTTACAGATGATGGAAATCCTCAAGACTTTAGCGAATGGAGCGAAAGGGAGCTTTTTGGTTCCTCAGTAGCTTATTTAGCCTCCATTGACAAGATAGAAGACAATGGACTAACGATTTTTGGAAAGTTTCATTCAGATCAATGGGGAGATTTTAGGACCTTTATGCGATTTCATGTAGAAAATGACAGGATCACCAAGTTAGAAGTTGGCCAGACTGAATAGTAATAGACTTCTCCTCTATAATTGGGAGAATATATGATTAAAGGAGAGTTTTGCAGACTAAAAAGCTAAAGCTACCATCTGCTAAATAATACATGTAAGTGACATTCAAGGATCTCAAGAAAAGGGTTACTCTAGAATCAACACAGCAACAACTCAGACTGTTTGAGAGATTACAGAATAAGCCATTTTGGATATGGGATAGGCAGCAACATAAACAAGAGGACATCAAAACTAATGGAGATTGCTGTTTTAACCACATCATTGGTTTGCCACAGAAGAATGGAATTGATAAGCGGTTATATGATTACGAGGAAATAGTTTTTGATTCTCTAGTTACTCATGATGGTAACGCTAACAATAAGCATCTCTGGATAAAGAAAGCAACTGGTTTAGGTATATCTGAATTTATGCTCAGGTTTATGGCCTGGCTTTGCTTGAAAGACAATACTCTATCAGGCTCCCAAATGTGCATTGTCACAGGTCCAAGAATTGATCTAGCAATTGCTTTGATTGACAGAATTAAAAAGCTATTCTCGAGTACCAAGGCTTTAACTACTTTTGATACAAAGGAGACTGTAATAGAGTTAAATGATGTAAAGATAGAAGCATTTCCATCACATCATTTAGATGCTATGCGTGGCTTAGCTAATGTTTCATTCATACTGCTAGATGAAGCTGACTTTTTCCCTCCAGGACAGCAGCAAGATGCAAGAGATGTAAGCGAGCGCTACATTGCCAAGTCAAACCCCTACATAGTGATGGTATCCACACCAAATGCTCCTGATGGCTTGTTTCAGAGAATAGAAAAGGAAGCTGAAGATACCTGTTTATACAAACGAATTTTCTTGGATTACACTTACGGCATTGGTAAGATATACACTGCAGAAGAAATTGAAAAGGCCAAACAATCACCTTCATTTGAGCGAGAATACAACCTAAAATATCTGGGTAAGATAGGCAACGTATTTCATACAAAAGATATTGAAGCAGCAATAGAGAAAGGCAGGAAGTATAATCCTGATAATTTCAATCCATATTACTCCTTTACTTCAAGATCTATGGGTATAGACCCAGCATATGGTAGCTCAGCATTTGGAATAGTGGTAACGCAATTTGAGGATGGAATAGTACAAGTAATGCATGCTGATGAATATCATAGGCCTGATTACAATGAGATGCTATCTGTAGTATATGGATTGATGAGCAAATATAATGTAGACTCAGTATACATTGATGGTGCTAATCCTTCATTCATAAAGTCGTTGAAGCTGCAGATAGGTGAAGAAGCGGACTACGATAAAGTAATTGCCAGATACAGATCAGAAGGACTAGGTGATAATTGGACTCAGGATATGAAGATAGTTCCTGTTAATTTCAACAAAGAGCACAAAGCAATGCTAGGTCATTGCAAAATGATATTAGAACGGGATGGTGGTCGCATTGCAATTAATCCGGATAAATTTGACAAGCTGATAACTGCGTTAAGAACTGCGGTTGATAATGATGGAACCCTAGATAAAGAAGCAACATCATACAACGATATATTTGATGCATTCAGGCTAGCTTTGAAGTTTTATAGCTTTAGAGAAAAAGATGCTTGAAAAAACATGGCGTACATCATGTATTTATTCCTTCACTACTATTATGCTTATAATAGACGATAAGATATGAACAACAGAAACATTATATCAACAACAGTTTGTTTTGTCGCCGTTTTTACAGTAGGCTTAGTAGGCGTTATCAACCTTGCTTATGCAATTCTTGGATTACCAGATAATTTTAACAATAATAACGATGTGACCAATAATAGTAACGATTTAACTGACACAGGACAGCAACAACCACAACCACCGCAACAACAAGCTACTAAGGGTTTTTCATCGTATGAAGATCCTGCATCGTTATTTACAATACAATACCCTTCTGATTGGCAACCAATACCCAAACAAAATGGTAATGTAGTTTTCACATCGCCTTCAGGTACTATGGTATCAATAGGGCTTAAGGATGTAAATGTAACAATGTTAGATCAACTAGTTAGTCAATTCAAATCCGGCAATGCAACTAAGCCTTTCTTCGAAGGGAAAATTATGGATGAATCCCCAACTACTTTAGCAGGGCTACCAGCACATAAGATCGAAACTGAGAATTTGGTTTACATACTTGCGTTAAAAGCTGGCAAACAATATTTAGTATCTTATCAACTTGGACAATTAGACGATCTTCCAAAAGTTGAACAAATGATTTATTCATTTCAGATCCACTGACTAATTTTTTACATAAAACATAATCAAATAATCAGTCACGAGCTACCATGATATTTTAGACCCTTTTAGGTTAGCATTGAAGTTCTGCCAGTTTTAGAGAGAGTTAATAATAAAACAACAGCAAGTGATTTCAAGTGTTACCGGTCGGTCATAGGACTATCAAATATAACGATCGATCGAAAATGAGATACGTACTTACAGGGGGGGATACACGTTTTTTGACCTGTATGCCGTAAATTACATTCTATGAAACCTTAAGGGGACAATAGAACAGGCCCATAAACGCATAAAGCCAACCTACTTTCTTTAAGTAAGTATCACATATATATGACCGATCTTGATGCCCTTGAAGACGATCCTATAATGCTTAGAGTCTAGCAGCGTATACGAACGTAGTATGCCGTTTGATGATAAGTACATAGTTCAAATTGATGCAACAATAATCGTAGGAGTATTGATTTTTCTGACACTCAATATCTCCCTACCTAGAACCCAATGCATAGAAGTGAATTCGACAGGATTTTGAGCCCAATGTCTAACATTTAAGAATATTAGGGAAGTTATACGTGAAAATCCGGGGCAAAATCTGACCTTTAGCGTCCCCGAGGGCTTTGGCGCTCCCGGTGCACTCAATATTCAACTTTCCATGCTGTCTGCGGCATCGGCTGTCTCGCCATTCATAATCTCTTCCATTTTTACCTTATTGGGTCACACAAGGTTTGGAAAATGGTCGATGATAATAGGATTTGGATTTTTAGGAGTGATTATATGGATACTAACTTTGGTAGCTCAAGCAAGTACTAAAACGTAGGATTAACGAGGCGCGCTAGCTAGGCAATTTCCATAACCTTTGCAAAAGGACATGTACACCCGAACTGTTCCATGATATATCCAGCGGGTTAACTCTTATTACTCCAGCACCGTCTGCTTCAGACAATTGACAATCTATGTATTTATTGTAAGATGAATGCATGAAAAATATTTAGTCTCTCATACCGTCTACTATTTGTATTGACTAAGTGGCAGCAAAGGTAGACGGTATGAGAATGGATGTATATGCTGTAGAATACATAAAGATATAATTCCTTGAGTTATTAATATTAAACCAACAACGTTAGATGGGACTTTTAACGCCATTTATAAGCAAAAAAGTTAAACAATTTCTTTAGACGATGTACAAATAAGAATAGTGATGACAAATAAGCCATTATGACTAAGGGCAAGTAAACCATAAGAGTATTTCTCTAATGGGATACAAAATAGGCAGAATTGACCAGTGTTTGTTAAAATAAATAATCAGTGAATGACAGTATCAGTCTTCAAATCATAGCACGGTGGCGCATTTACTACATACCAACAGTATAGGGTTGAAGCATTGAAGAATGTGGCGTTGAGTCCGTTTGGTACTGTAGTGGTGGCGCTTGATGTTACTGATACTGTTGCGGCTGTTGTTCCTTTGCTGCGAAATAGAGAGTTTATCTCGTTGATTTTGTGATTTGCTTTATGATGATTGTTGTCGTCAGTTGGTGTTGCTCTTATTGCTTGAGAGCAACGCCCTGCATCAGGAACAGGGCATTTCGTATCATCCTTATCCTTGTTGGTATCATGCTTTATCTTGAAGTGATCTGCGGCGTCTGGAAACGATGAAATTATGTGAGGTCGGCCTTTCACGTTATCTGAATTGCTGTCGCCAGCCCAAACTTTGCCGACCAAAGACAGTGAAAGTATTGCTGCTAGTGCAATTACTGTAAGTATTGACTTTGACATACCTGTATTAAGGTCCATGGTGTATTGTTATAGTTTCTGCTTCTTGTACAATAAGTAAATAAAAAATATAACTATGCGACCGTATGATGGCGACAATTACATCCACATTTTCTAACATCTTTGCTATTGATTTTACATGTATCGTGCATGCTCATAGAGCAAGCAATACTAAGGTCTGTCTCCTGTTTGTTGTTCATAATTCGCGTGTGTATGTATGTATGTTATTTGATGCAGATTATAAACTACATCTACAACCACTTACCTTTGGTAAGAGTGCACTTTTAAATAGTGCACGGACATACAAATATGTATTTAGCTGAGTTTCCAGCATTATAGTCGATAGTAATAACCATGTCACGCGAGTACAGCACCGAAAAGAAACCTGAAGATGAAGATAAAAAGCTAAGCAATCCGAATGCGATTTACAATTACGACGACTCGTATATTCAACTGATGCACGAGCGCGAGTTTAATGAGAAAGAGAACGAACGGCAGGCTAAACTCGAGGCCAAGCGGCGCGAAGAAGATTACCGTCAAATGGTCGAATATGAAAAGCAACAGGAGGAGCGCAACAAACGGGATATGGTGGACCGCACAAAATTACCTGAACAACAGCTTCAGATGCTGCTTTCCGGAAAGCGTTCTATATGCAGTCATTGCCATCTCCGACAGAATGCCGAGTTCTTCAATCATAGCCCGCGATGCGTAATTCAACGAGGGACTAGCCTGGAGCCGGGATTGTGGCTCTTGAAGGAGGAATTCAGGGTGGGCAAGATTATACGGCTAGACGAACAAACGCGTAACAGGCTGGTGGAATTTGCCAAGCCTGATGAGACATATGTGGATCTGTTAAACAGACTTATGGATATTGCAGCAGCTACGCCTACAGCAGCCTCGGAGCCGCAAACGCTCACAGGAAAAACAATTGATGTTAGTTAAACCTTGGTCACTAAGTGACCAAACTTGATAAGCCTCATGTAGAGGGGTTATTTGCAGCATGACACGTGAGGCATTGGTATAGCTTTTTGTTTGCATCTACTGTATACCACGCGTTATAAGTTCCATCTTCATTCATATCGTCTCCGTATGCGATTCCACAAGTACAACAACTACTATCTAACTGGTCTTCATGGTCCATAAGATGGAGATTAAGGTTTAATTCTTCAGTTATGTCGTCTAGTCTGTTTCCGCCTTGTTTTCGTCTAGCAACATAATCCGGTTCCTCACCAAACCCCATCCTCTCCGTTAGCCGATCCACCTGTGCTGCAAGCGCATCCAATTTGTCCTGCTTTACTGTAAGTTCGTGTACCTGACGCCTCAGCCTGTTCTCTTCGTTTATGGTGAGGTCGTCTACTACTTTGAGATATTCTGTCAGTTTTTCCTCTTCTGTTGGATAATAGTAATCTTTATCGAGCTTGACACTATGGTCTGTTAGCAGGTTGCGTATTGTTTCGTTTATCCGCTTGTTTATCATAGTTGTTATTACGAACCTACGAAAGCCGTGGCTGCGAGGTATAGGGTAGCGCTTTTGTCCTCGCCTTTGGCTCTCCTGCAATGGTATGCGTTCTATTATCCCAGCCCTTTGCAACCTGTATCTGAGAATATCGCCTAGTGCTTCTGCCCTCATCGCTTTAGGATGTCTTGCTATGAAATGGTCGTGTATATCAAACTCTTCACGGATTAGCGGTGCATCTTGACTTATTTTTTCACCACACCTTTGCCTGTATTCTAGATATCCACGTATACCCTGTGCTGCTTCAGGCGTTGTAAAACAAATGTATTCATGTGGGTCTAGATGATAAACGGTCACTTTGTAAAGTCCATATTGCTCGTTGTACTGCAAGTGCCTTATACGCAATTCAGCAGCTGCTTCTATTATCATTCCAGTTGGGGCTAGCAGCAAAACCAAAGCACGTTCACGTGGCCCGCAATACTGCAATAACAACGCTATTTCTTTTCTTGTATAAGCACGTGTAGCGTTTGCTTTACGAGGGGCTGGCAAGAAATCGGATATATCATCCTCATCTAATATGACATGTTTTTCTTGTAGAATTTGAGAACACCGGCCAGATATGTCGTCACCGACCGGGGTGCCATTTGTTCGACGTCCTTCATATGAACAACCCAGTCTATAACCTTGGAGTTAATCAGTGCTGTCTTTTCTGGCAATGATGGAAGCAAATCATTGACATTCTCCACCTTTTGGAAAGCCATGAGTTTGCGCAATGCTACAGGATAGAGGTTCCTCGTCGCCTTTGTTTTCAGGCTGTTGTAAAATTTGTCATAGGCGTTACCTTGGAGGACTAGACCTAAACCTCGACCTCCTTTACCTTCTCCTCCTCTCTCTCCTTCAACCACCATCTACATCACGATGCGATTATGGCAACGTCAGGCTGCTATTTAATGTGCTATAAAACTTTATTAACTGTATTTAATGTCTATGAATAGAGAGGCTAGTCAATTTTTTATCCGTACAAAAACGATGAACTTTAGCAATATGGCTACATGAATATCGTTAAATATGTATGTGTTTATAAATGTAAATATTTTAATAGAAGTTTTCATTTTCGATTGTTCCTGAACCAAAATTTGTAATGATGTATTAAGGCATTTTTGTAAGCACACATCGATCAATGAGTAATAATAATCTATACACAGATTTTTTATAGGGAGAAGATATAGCCATCGCAGGTATGGATTTCAGTCACACTATTAAGGATGAAAGAACTGCGATCGAGGTCACTGTCGTAGGGAAAGATCGCAAAGGAATTGTAGCAGATATAACTAATTTCATCTTCAAAAATGGGGGGAATATTGAACAGATCAACCAAAATGTGGTTCGAGGACTATTTGGAATGCACTTGGAAGCATCATTTCAAAAAAGTATTGATAGAAAAGATCTTGATGAGGGACTTAAATATCTATCAAAAAAATTACAGATGGAAATTAAAGTTCATTACCAAGAAGCCAATAGGATTAAAAATGTTGCAATTTTAGTAAGTAAAGAAGATCATTGCCTCACAGCAATCTTGGATTCTAACAGAAAGAATGAATTTGGGGCTAATATTGAGGTTATAATCGGAACAGAGAATACACTAAAATCAATTGCAGATGATGCTGGAATACCATTTTATACTGTTGACAACCCTGATCAGCATGAGGCAGAAACCTGTATCCTCCAATTAATTGAAAAATACAATATCGATGTAATTGTCCTTGCCAGATATATGCGTATTTTGACTCCGAATTTTGTTTGGAGATATCCAAATAGAATTATTAATATTCATCCGTCGCTCCTTCCTGCGTTTCCTGGGGCATATGCATATGTCCAGGCTTATGAAAGGGGGGCAAAGATAGTTGGTTGCACTGCTCATTTCGTGACTGAAGATCTTGATCAAGGACCGATCATTTGTCAAGAATCGTTTAAGATTTCTGAATCAGATACACTTGAATCTATAAAAAGAAAAGGACGTGTATTAGAGGGTAAAACGCTTCTGGAATCCATAAAGTTATACTTGGAAGGAAGATTGGAGGTCTATTGGAGAAGAGTACATATTAAAGATGAGTCAAGCTTAATGTCTAGAGCTAGCAATA
This sequence comes from Thermoproteota archaeon, assembly GCA_046731995.1. GTDB lineage: Archaea > Thermoproteota > Nitrososphaeria > Nitrososphaerales > Nitrososphaeraceae > JAFAQB01. The sequence continues at coordinate 7,994 of JBKPMB010000153.1, forward strand.
CGTAGTACAAGTTTCTTATTATCATTATCATTATTACATCTGAAATTTACACCTAAGCATAAAAACGACATATTGTATGCTAAACTCTATAGACACAATCTCTATTGTTTAATTATCTTGTTGTATAGGAGATCTAGCGTGGTTGTATTCTGTTTAATGCTCCATTGAGGAAAGAAATTTGCTTACCTATGGACAAAAATGTCATTAAGTTTATATTGTAAACCTTCTGTTAATCAAAATGGGATTAGTGCAGTTAGGAATCGTGACATTAAGATATAAGAACACAATCCTAGAAGATACTATTGCTAGATTATCAAATCAGTCGGAACTTAATACTCGTATGCAAGAGATAATTTTGGTCTATTAATTCAAGGTGACAGGTTTATTTTCGATAAGATTAGCGAGACATTAATAGATAAAACTGATCTAAGGATTATAAACTTACTTAGTAGAGATGGTAGAATTTCTTATAGGACTATATCTTCTACTGTTCGAATAACTCCAAATGCTGTAAAGAAAAGAATTAATAAATTGAGTTCCAAGGGTATAATACAAAGGTTTGTTGTAAGAGTAAATCCGGTATTGTTTGGATACGCCAAGGAATGCTATTTAACAATTAAACATATTGACAAAGGAATTTCAGAAGAGGATATTATAAAGAAGTTGAATCTCATAGGGGATATACAAGTATATGCCAAACAAATGGGGAGATCTTCTATATGTGCTTTAGCAGTAAGGTCTGAAGCAGAAGACAAAATCGCTTCAATGAAGGAATTATTAAGACCATCAGCTGTAGAAAGCAGATTTATAAGCTATAAACCGGTCTCTGTGAAAATACATATCTCTGACTTTAAAATCATAAAATCCCTATTATCGAACCCCCGAATGCAAATTGAAGACATTGCAAAAGAGACTTCTCTTTCCACAAAGACTGTAACAAGGAGATTGGAAAAATTAAGAGAAAATCACATCGTTGAATTTGGTATTATCAGGGATATATCTTCTATACAGCTAGTTGGTTATATTGAATTTGCAGTGATAATAGACATAGACAAATCTCTTTTCCAAAAGATCCTTGAAAGAATATACCATGAAATGCAAGACTATTTGTTATTTATTCTAAATATGAATCAGAATGAGCTAATTTTTGCTGTATTGTCATGCACAAATATACCTACGGTAGATTTCATATTGGAAAAGCTAGAATCTTATGAAGGTGTAAAACAAATAGAACCACATATAACAACCAAGTTAATATATTATCAAGATTGGCTACAAAGAGAAATTGATAAAAGATTAAAGTCAGAAGAAGGAAGAGGACAGCGGCAACAGTTAGCAATAAGAAAAAAAGATAATTTCTTCAAATAAGGTTCTTCTTCATAGTAAAAATTTGGTGAATTTGTATGACTGAACTGGCGACCCACATTTGACGATGAAAGCACAATTCTTGATATAATTAAGCACTCTTTACAAAGAGAATTCAAAGTTGTACCTTTACAGATCCATTCGCAGTTTTAGCACATTTTAATTCGGGTTCTAAAGATTACCATCACGTAGTTCTTTATGATATCAGGATGCCTAGCATGAACAGTTATGAATTTATAAGAAAAATAAAAGAAGCATCAGAAGTGAATATGATGATTATGAGTGCTTTTGAGATGAGATTGAGGACAAGGAATTTCATAATGTTTTGCCAGATATCAAGATAGACGCCTTTCTTCAAAAGCCATTTCATATGCAGCAGCTAAATTATGTAATAGAGAAAAATCAGTAGAGTAATTAATTTACCATACTAACAGCAATTGTCATATTCCTGTCATGTTTATATTATTCATGCATCATTTTTTCGTGACGGTTGAGTTTACTAGCGGGGGAAAATGGGATACTGACCTATCATATTGATGATGCTTTAGAGCAAATAAACCAATCAGAAGATGGTGTTCACCATCTTATAATCTATCCTGAGCTGAGTGCTGACTGAACTGTATACAAAATATATCAAATGCAATTAGAGCATGAACATAAACTTGTTCTTATTCTACCGCATTATGAAACTGCTGATAATGTTAGAAACATTTTGTTTGATACTGCCGAAGACGCTATAAAAAATATGAAGATGAAGATTCTTTTATGGTGATGGATTCTCTAAGAGGACATTTTGGTTCAAGTGATTTAACAGTGTTTGTAGAAGAACTAATTAAAAGAGCAAAAAATGGTGTTTTGGTAATTGCTGATGCGGGGTCATTTTTCCATCTCAATAAGACAGATAAGCTTATGTAACATGAGTTGTCAATTCCCATCTCAATTTGATGTAAATCTAAAGAGATTTTATGTATTTCATAGACAAGATTTTAATATACTCACTGAGGCGCAACGACAAAAGCTAGTAAACCATTATGGACAGGTACTAATGATGGAAGATAAATAGGCGCATTTAATTCGCTTTTTGGTCATTTCATTCATTTTAAAGAATGTTTCCGCCGAATTTCTTAAATTCCTCAGGATTAAAGTGACCATTTGAACTTCAGTGATATTTCAAAAGGTATTCATAACTCCAACCCATATATGTGGAAATGACCCTTGATGTTAGAAAAAGCCAGTAACATGTTTGCCCTCATGCTATTGAGTTACGCAAACGACCTCAAATATAGCAACAGAACATAGATATTACCTAACTGCCAGAGTTTATCTGACAAAAGCCGCTAAAGCAGCGGGGGCTTATTACCGCCGCTTTAGAAGATGCGTTCCCTAGTATACAGTAGATTGCATATCGTCCCATCGGTATTAAAAAATTCAAGAAGTTGATTCGGAAATTAATTCTCTAAATTGCGTTCGATGAAAGTTCGACGAAATTTTTACAGCCTAGTACACTCCAGCTAAGATTCGACAGAATACCCACCTAAAGCAGGTGTTATAGCATGTTGCTTCCTTATCCAGGGTCCCCTTTATCATCTACTACTATTGTTCTGATATCTGTCAAATCTATTATACCTTGTTTCTTTAATCAAATTGCCATTTTAATATCTGAACTGTTAACTATATGTTTATAGATATGCACTCAAATGATAGATAATGGCTGCAGCTTCAAATTCTAAAATTTCTAGTCCTAAAGAATACTGATGCAATTTTTAAAAATAAATAAATAATAACCTATGTAGACTTAATAGGGCTTGGGAACATTCAGTTGAAAACTCAAAGAGGCAATATTGCAATATTTGACACTTTTAAGACCCGCAAGGACAAGTTTACTGGTGAGGCCAAGAGGCAAAGAGGCATTATTGCTCATCTTGCCATAGAGCAGAGCCCCGAATTACGAACTAGGACTTCAATCGCACATGCTATTGCAAAGAAACATGATATATTGTGGCAAAATATCTATTCTGGGATATTCAAGGATTTAGAAGAGATTTTAATTCCGCTGGATATCGTAAGAATAGGAGGAAGACTACCATTACGTCGTGGACCTAGAGCTCTACAGCTAGAAGGAGTTCCATTTTATGAGTTAACAGAAGCTGGACTGCTTGTTGCTTCATGTATAGACGAATTGGGCGCTAAAAGAATGAAGTTGTTAGAATCATATCTATTATCTATCCAAGCCGGAGATCAGAGTCAAAGGATAATGTGCACGGGGATTTTGCTCTTAATAAGAATGACTCCTTGTTTTGTATCTAAGATCATTAATGAATATATTTATGCCTATAGTAGAGGTTTAATTGAAAATCTGACACCTATTGATGTCAAAAAATTACGATATGCCGTATCAAAGCAAATTACAGTAGAGAGAGAACTTGTTGGAGCTTTCGATATGTTGCAAGAGGATCAGAAGGAGACTGTTAGAAACTTCTTCAAAGTAATTAGCTAAGAAGAATCAACAATTAATATATTAATTTTATATAAAAAAGCAAAAAGAATTCAAGGCTTCACACTAAGGTTTGCTATCCCAATAGTTTGGATCTTTTTCTTGCTTGTCATCATATTTATTATATACGCATAAACATATCATTATGTTTTATCCTAGGTAATCTACATTTCCACATGCATTTCATCAACTCTTAAGACTGCTAATTGCTAGCGCTCTGAACAAATGATATATTGATCGTAGCGATAAGAGGGTATATGATGCAGATATTGTTGTTACCTGCTAAATAACAATTATGCGCATAAATCAATGAGGGTTTCTAGCTATCCTCAAAAATAAAGAAAACTGGCAGTGGTCTGTCTTCTTCTCCTATTAGCGCTATTTACTTACTTTAGTATTGCTATTATTTTTCTTCTTTGATAACGATGATTCGTCCCCTTCAATGTCGTCTGTTCCTCTTTCATTTACAGTGAATCTTGCGTCTGAATATGGATGGTAGGGAGAATCTATCATCTTTGCTATTCTGTTTTCTCCAGATTTCCTGAGGTAAATTCTATAAGTTGAAGCATGTCCCAGCACATTTCCGCCAGCTGCTTTTGTAGGATCACCAAAGAATGTATCCGGAGATGATTGCACTTGATTTGTTATGACGATAGCTATATTGTATATCTCTGCAAGTCTTATGACCTTGTGCAACATAGAATTAAGTCTCTGCTGTCTATCAGCTAGAGTGCCTCTACCAGCAAACTCTGCTCTATGCAAAGAAATTATACTATCAATTATAACCAATTTAGCTTTGAAATCGTCTACATATTTGCCCAAGTTCTTTATTATTAACTCTAAATGTGAGCTATTGTATACTTTACATACTGCTATACTCTTGAGTACCTGTTCTTGTTCATAACCTCTAGATCTGGCTATCTCTTGTATTCTTTCAGGTCTAAATGTTCCCTCTGTATCTATGTATATTGTATTGCCGTCTAGCCCACCCAATTCAACATGCTGTCTTGCCATAACGCACAGCGTATGGCATACTTGTGATTTTCCAGAACCAAATTCCCCATAGAACTCAGTTACAGCCTGAGTCTCTATTCCTCCAAGCAAAAGATCATCTAGAGCACTTGAACCAGTGGAGCACCTGAGCATGGATCTTCTTTTTTCAAGAGCTGCATCAGCGGTTACAAACTCTTTTTCTAATACCTTAGAATCCCTTAGCAGCTTCTGGGCTGCAATTACAAATGCTGCCGCGCTTTCTTTTGAAGCATTAATATCTACAGCCAATTCTTCTGCACTCGTTACTGCTAGATCCATCACTGAAACAATGCCTGCTTCTTTTAACTTCTTGGCTGTTGTAGGACCAATTCCTTCTATATCTTGTATATCTAGCTCAACTGTAGATGATGGTAAAGAAGTTTCAGATTCTGTTATTGTCTTTCCACTAGTGTTGTAATCATCACTGGTTTTTATTACACTATTGGTATTATTGTCATCTCTGTCTGACGTATTACTCACGTATGATTTTTTATCTACCATGTTAATATAAAGCATTTATTATCCTACCCATATTAATAGTGGAAAGTACCAAGTAGGGAGGGAGAGAGCAAGGTTTAAACATTAGCTCAAAACGAGTTCTTAACTGTTTTAGCCCAAGCCATATAAAATATATGTACATATAACTTGGCAGTGCAATAAACAACTGATACGTTCAGAAGTTTATAGCAGACTAGATAAAGCGCTGGCCCTAGTAAAGCATTCACGTGGGTTGAAGCTTTAATTAATCAAGAAGTTGAGAAATTATAATTATTTATCTTTTTTCTACTGCTGACATTTTTCTCTATGTACCTCTAACTAACTATGAGGCTAAAATGGTACGATTATTTCAAGCTTGATCCATATGATTCAATTGACAAAGTAAAATCAAAATGGTTAATGCAAAATGACTTTTTTGAACTGCATAAATCCTTATAAATCAACTCTGTTTAAGATTAACTATTGTCAGAATCAGTCTTAAAAAGCCGTTTTAAGGAAAGGTACCTATTCGCAGTAGCATCTATGAACAAAAGTTCTGCTTTGATTTATGGTGATCACCTGAAGCCTTTTGAGTCATTTGCCAAGAATTTTTATGGTTTGGATTTGGATAGCTTTGTAATAAACATAAAAGAAGGGAAATATAATCCATACAATATTTTATCAGAGTTTGCTGCGTACTTGCAAAATCCCAATTACAATAGACCGTTGTCAGCCATCACTCTACGCACAAGAGTAAAAGTTGTAAAAAACTTCCTTGAATTTAACGATATTGATATAAGCGCTAACAAGTTCAAGTTGAAGGTAAGGTTACCAAAAGCAATAAAGAAAAACAAAGAAGCTCTTACGAAAGATGATGTAAGAGATATCATTTTGGCATGCTCAGATATTAGATTAAAAACTTATGTCATGTTTTTGGCAGCTACTGGAATGAGAGCCGTAGAATCTTTATCGATTAGGCTAAAGGATATTAATTTTGATTCTAATCCTGTAAGGGTTAACATTAGAGGGGAATTCGCAAAGACAAAGCAGGATAGGTATGTTTATCTAACTTCAGAAATAGCTCAACAGCTAAATGCATGGCT
>JBKPMB010000154.1:0-2136 GCA_046731995.1 Thermoproteota archaeon
GTCATCAACAACAGCATCGTAAGATCCGGTCCAGTATGGGGGACTGTCACTCCTCCGACCCGGGTTCAAATCCCGGCCCGGGCGCTTTACTAAAATTAACCTATCCTTCTCCTTATATGCAGCTCAGTTGCAAACATATTAAACATACTTTCATCTACTACTGCCAAAAACGACATTGTATTTTTCACTCCTAACTGCGAGTCCAATTCTGAACCTTCGATGGAGTAAATCTTCCCTCCAGATTCTTTTACAATCAAATATGCCGCAGCCATGTCGGTACTACGAATTTTACTTCTCAGATCAATATATGCATCCATGTGACCTCTAGCAAAGTAGCATAATTCAAGAGCATTTGCCCCGAAATGTCTAGCGTGATTTGCCTTACAAATGACCTTGGATATACGTGCTATGATGTCTTCTGACGCACCGGAAATATTCATCCCTATTATGATATCTTTCGTTTGGTCTGCATGAAGGGAATCCTCGCTATGTTTTCTAACTTCAATTCTATTGCCATTCATATACGCGCCTTTGTCTTTTGAAGCATAATACAGATCACCGGTTGTGAGATCAATAATAGCAGCATCGACTACAGAGCTCAGTTTATATTGTGTAGCATATGCTAAAGAACAACAATAGAATGGTATATTTCGAATAGCATTTGTTGTTCCATCAATAGCATCCATTATTAAAAATCCATTATTGCCGTCTATTCTTCCGCATTCTTCACCTATGATAGTGGGATTGAAATTATGCTTCTTGATCGCATCTATAACTGCTCCCTCTGCGACTAGATCGATCATCCTTGAGGTGTCTCCTCCCGCTCCCTTCCCAAGTTCCTTGTTTGCTTGCTCTGTGCCAATAATATCCTTGGTCCGTTTATGTACTTGCACACAAGCATCCTTAAGAACATCTATTATTATCATAAACCTACTTTTTTAGGCCAGGTTAATAAAAAGATCTTGCTGGGCAAAATTATGCATTATGATAAACTCGCGAAAAGTTGTTATTTTACAAACCAATTTAGACTAGAAAGGAAAAATATTCTTCATTTTCCGGCGACAACCAATATAAATATGAGTCTATTTAGGCCGCCAATTTCTTTGGTGCAGATAATTGTCTTTCTAATTCGTCTAATCTCTGCACAATCTCTGGGTTCGAACGCAGTTCTGAAAAAGCCTTATCGCGCCTAATTTTTTGCATAACGCCAAAGACCTCTTGTGATGTCACACCGTGTTTTATGTCATATTCTATCTGTTTCGCACAACTAGATGTGGTACTATACTTTTTAAAATTACGCTTTTCAAATGATGAGGCAGTTGGAGATATGCCCTTTATGTAACGTATAATTACCTTCTCCACATGTTCTAAATGCCAATCTCTCATTGCAAAATTGTTGGGTTTCATAGATAGAGTCACTATATCAATACCGCGTTGGATATTTAAGTTGATATTATGGAATTATAGAAGTTAATGGTATATCGAGAATGTCGAGCGATGATTAGAAACTAGACCATTGACGCATTTACATTACCTTGAGATGTGGATATAGGCTTCAGAGGTAATCTGAAAGGCTGATCCTCTCTTGTCCTGGGATTCTTGCTACTTCAAACCTTTCTTTAGGTTTCAGAAGAGTTGCGGTTGCATCAATTCCCATTTTCGTCGTAACTAGGTTAACCTGATCACTTGAGGGATCAAGGCTCGAACCCTTAGTATTCTGAACTACGATGAGATCCCTGTCGGCTTGACACCTGGTAGATATTGCATATTCGACCGCTCTGGGGTCACGAGGATCAATGTCATCGTCTACTATGATGGCTATCTTAAGAGAAGGATGAGATGCAAATGCAGCTAGTAATGCGTTTTTTGGTTCGCCTTCAAGACGCTTACAAATTTGAATCACTGCATCGAGCCAATTACTTCCTCCATCTGTAAGATACACGGATTTTGTAGTAGGAACAACGTTTTTGACAGCATGAAATATCTTTGCTTCTACGGGCAAGCCCATCAATAGTCTATGCTCAGCGAAGCCAGGCAGAATATCATAGAATATTGCGTTATTTCTAAATCTTATCTTATCTAACTCAAAGATTGGTTGTTTTCGCTTGAAATCGTATGTTCTAAGCATTTCTACCA